>QHNR01000071.1 GCA_003218475.1 Verrucomicrobiota bacterium
ATCTAGCCTAACAGCGGGAAAACGGGTTTCCTCGTGTACGTCGAGATTGCGCTGCCGATCTTGTGCTAAATTGTCGGATGCCGTTTCAGCTCGAATCTAATTACAGACCGCGTGGAGATCAGGGACAGGCAATCGCCAAGCTGATCAAGTCCGTCGAGGCCGGCAATCGGCATCAGACGCTGCTCGGCGTCACCGGTTCCGGTAAGACTTTCAGCATTGCGAATGTGATCCAGAAGCTCGACCGGCCGACGCTCGTCATTTCGCACAATAAAACGCTCGCCGCGCAACTCTACTCAGAGTTCAAACAATTCTTTCCACGTAACGCGGTCGAATATTTCGTCAGCTACTTCGATTACTATCAGCCGGAAGCTTACATTCCGCGCTCCGATACTTACATCGAGAAGGATTCGTCCATTAACGAGGAGATTGAGCGGTTGCGGCTTGCGGCGACAAGCGCATTGCTTTCGCGCCGCGACACCATCGTGGTCGCAAGCGTTTCCTGTATCTACGGGATTACTTCGCCGGAAGATTACCTACAGATGTTGCTTACCGTAAAACGCGGCCAACACATTTCACGTGAGGCTGTCCTCGGTCGTTTGATCGACATGCTATATGAGCGCAACGACGTTAATTTCGCGCGCGGACGGTTTCGCGTGCGCGGCGACGTGGTGGAAGTTTACCCGGGCAGCGCGGATGAAGAAGGAATTCGCCTCGAGTTTTTCGGCGACGAAATTGATGCGATCAGGCGGTTCGACCCGTTGACCGGTCACGCGCACGAATCGCTGAATGTCATCACATTTTTTCCGGCAAAACAGTTCGTGACTCCGGCGGACAAACTCAATCGGGCGCTGCGCACCATCCGGGAAGAACTGGAGCAACGGATCGTCGAGCTGGAATCGCAAAACAAACTGCTTGAAGCACAACGCCTGCGGATGCGGACTGAATACGACTTGGAAATGTTGCAGGAAATGGGGTTCTGCAACGGCATCGAGAATTATTCGCGCCATTTGTCGGGGCGGCCACCTGGATCGAAGCCCTACACGATTATCGACTTTTTCCCCAAGGATCTTCTCGTGGTCATCGATGAATCGCATGCCACGATTCCGCAAATCGGCGGGATGTACGAAGGCGATCGTTCGCGCAAGACCGTGCTCGTAAATTATGGGTTTCGTCTCCCGAGCGCGCTCGATAATCGTCCGCTTAATTTCGATGAGTTCATGAAGATGACGAACCAGATGATCTACGTGAGCGCGACGCCGGCGGAATTTGAAATTCAAAACAGCGTCGTTGGAAACAAAGGATACATCCCACATCGGCGGCAGCGGATTGGAGAAGAAGAGCTTGTGCCGTTCGTATTGCCGGGCGGCAAACGCCCAACGTCCAACGTCCAACGTCCAACGTCCAATTCAGAAACCCACGTTTCGCGCACGGATGAGCCGCCGGAAAAATTCGATGCCCACACGCCGGGTGCGCCGCTCATTGTTGAACAGATCATTCGTCCTACCGGGCTTCTCGATCCAAAAATTACGTTGAAACCGCTTAAGAATCAGATCGACGAAACGATTGAGCTCTGCCGTCAACGTGTGGAAAAAGGGGAGCGGATTCTCGTGACGACACTCACGAAGCGAACGGCGGAAGATCTTGCCGATTATCTCCGCGATGTCGGATTAAAAGTGCGCTACCTGCATAGCGACATCGATGCGATCGAGCGAGTTGAAATTTTGCGCGGATTACGCGCGGCGGATTTCGATATCCTCGTCGGGATCAATTTGCTTCGGGAAGGCCTCGATCTTCCCGAGGTTTCGCTCGTCTGCATTTTGGACGCGGACAAGGAAGGATTTTTACGAAGCCAGACTTCACTGATCCAGACGGCAGGCCGCGCAGCGCGTCATGTAAATGGAGAAGTGGTGCTCTTCGCGGATGTCGTCACGCAAAGCATGGAAGCGCTCATGTCGATTTCCGAATACCGGCGCGCCAAGCAGATGGATTACAACGAGAAACACGGAATCACGCCGCAAACGGTACGGCGCGCCGTGCAGGAGAGCCTGCACACAATTTTGCGCGGACGCGAAATCGAATCATCCGTGATCAGCGAAGCTGGCGGCAATTTCGATCTGACAGAGCTGCTTCGCGAGCTTGAGGAGGAAATGCAACACGCTTCGGCGAACCTGGAGTTCGAGCGCGCCGCGCTTTTACGCGACCAGATTATGGAAGTGAAAAGCGGCGCCGGAATTTCGAAAATCGAGCCGAAGCGAAGGCCGGTGAGATACACGCGCAACGCCGGTCGTCGGCGCTCCCGTGTGTAAGAACGAACTCTGGGGAGCACAGGCTACCAGCCTGTCGTCGTCGGCAGCTTGCCGACGACTCCCGCGCGGTAGAAAAACGTAACGTAAAGAACGTTCGATGAGCTTTTCGGCAGGCTGCCGAAAAGGACAGGCTAGCAGCCTGTGCTCCCCAGCCCATGCTTACGCAACACAACTTGTAATCCGCTGTTTAGGGTGCGATGAAACCAGCGATGCCGAAAGCAAAAACAAGATCGGCAACCGCAAACATCTACGCGGTCGTCGGCTCGGATGAAGCGGAAGTAAAACGCGTGGCCACTGAGCTGGCGACCAACCTGACGCCAGCGGGCGCAGGCGACTTTGGATTGGAAGTGATCGATGGCGCGGCAGATAACGCCGAGCAGGCCGCCGCCCGGATTCGATCAGCAATCGAGGCGGTGCAAACCTTACCGTTTTTCGGCAGCACAAAAGTAGTTTGGTTGAAAAACGCGAATTTTCTCGGCGACGATCCAAAGGCGCGCTCAGCGGCAGTTCAGTCTGCGCTCGAAGAATTATCGGAACTGCTCGACGGCGGTTTCGATTTTGGGATTACGTTTTTAATCAGCGCCACCGACGTGGATAAGCGGCGTGGATTTTACAAAATGCTGGTCAAACGCGCAGAGCTGCAGGTTTTTGATCGGCTCGACTCGGGCCGCGCCGGTTGGGAAGAAGAAGCAACTGAAATCGTTCGACTGCGCGCGAAGAAACAAAAACTCGAATTTGACGATGACGCGCTGGGTCTTTTCGTGTTGCTAACGGGCGGCGATACGCGCCAGATCGAGAACGAGCTGGAGAAGATCGACATTTATTGTAGTGCAGGCGTTAAGCCTGTGGAGCCAGCGGGCGTGTCGCCTGTTGAACCCAAACCAGCGCGCTCGCCACGGCGAGTCCGTCCTGTGGCGGACAAGACGCCCGACGGCTCTACCGCCAGGATGGTTGTGCCACGAATCACTGTCGATCTCGTTCGCGAGTTGGTACCGCTGTCGCGTGCAGGCATCATTTTCGAATTGAGCAACGCGCTGGCGCTGCGTGATCTAGAGCTCGCGCTTACGCTTGTTCGCCGCTTATTGGATCAGGGCGAAAAAGCCATCGGCATTTTGTTGGTAGCGATCGTGCCGACGGTCCGCAATCTGTTGCTCGCAAAAGATTTGATGGATCGTCATCGTCTGCCGCGCCCGCATTCGCCGTTTCAATTCGTCTCCGCGATCAATCGTCTGCCCGAAAGAGCAACCGAACATTTGCCACGCAAAAAAGATGGCTCGATTAACGCCTATGCGCTGGGAATCGCAGCGCAGCACGCGCATCACTTCGAGATTAACCAACTAATTAACGCTATGCGGGCGTGTCTGACCGCCAATGTTCAATTGGTTACCACCCAACTCGATCACGAACTGATTTTGACTGAGGTCGTCGTGAAGTTGCTTCAAAGGCCGTCATCCTGAGCGGAGTCGAAGGATCTCGCGGCGTTATCCTGAATTTCCATCACGGGATTCCTCCCGCCACGGCGGGCAAGCTGTTTCGCTCAGAATGACAGGAATTATGCCGTGCCTTCCACTTGCTTCCGCGCGACTGGCCCGATGTAGGGAATGTCCCAGCGGACACCAGTGAATGCCTTCACGATCGTGACAATCATGATTACCAAAAACAGCAAATGCACCAGGGCGGCGATAATCGCCCAGAAAAATACCAGAATGCCGCCGATTCCTGGAATTGCCGCGAACACCGCGTGCACGACCGCGGACACGATGTTGAAGAGAAACCAGGCGCAGCCGAAGATGATTGATTGCATCGCGTAGAAACGTACAAAGGCGTCGCGCTTTTCGAGAATATAAAAAATAATGCCGCCGATCAGCGGAATGCAGGCAATCGCCGCCGCGACATTCGAAGGCAAACCGGTCGTGCCGGATTGAGGGCCTGGCTCGGGTCCTGGGCTTGGCGGAGGCGGCGGCGCAATGGGCTCTTCGTCTGGCATGACCTACATACACAAAACAGCAGTTGCCTTGTCAAGCAATCTTGCGCTGGACGCTCGTTTTTGCTTCCCTTCTGGAATCAAAGTGAATATCGTGTCGCTTAAGTTCAATAGATTACATGACCAACAATCGTTCCCCCGCGTTTACCCTAATCGAATTGCTCGTCGTAGTGGCGATCATCGGGATCCTTCTCGCAGCTGCGGTCTGGGCTTTCCAAGGCGCTCTGGAGCGTGCGAAGGCGACAAAAGACATGAGCAACCTGCGCCAGATCGCGATGGCAACGCAGATGTACATGAACGACAACAACGGCGTGTTCCCTGGCTCAGCAACACAAACATGGATGTCACAGCTGGAACTGAATCGAAAATACCTCTCGGTCTGGCGGATCCTTGAATCGCCCTTTGATAAACGTTCCACATCGGAATCAGGCGACGGAACAACCGCAATCAGCTATGGGATTAATTCAAACATTTATGTGAGCAATGTTCCGATATCAGCCGACAAAATCACGAAGCCTACCGTCTTTATAGTGTTTGCGCCCACGCAGGCATCGACCCCGACCGTCAGCTTTCAAGGTCTGGGAAACTCCGCTATGCCCGGCGTCGGGGTCGTAGCGGCAACAAGTACCCCAGGAGGAACGGCCACAGGCGGAACACACAGCAATCGCGCAAAAATTAACGCGCTCTGCGCAGACTGGCACGCTGAGACGATGTCTTGGAGCGGAACGGGTCCGGCTTTTACGAATACCATGCCGACGGCAAGTGATCCCGACGCGCAGTTCCGTTGGTCTCCTTAGGCTTCTTTCTCCATTGCGCTGTGCAAATTCGTTGCGGTGTCGATCGCTGTCCTGTGCTGATCGGCGCGAGTTTGCTTGACCAGCTCGGGACGCACGCGCACAAATATTTGCCTCGCGAGACATGCGCGGTCATTTCCGATAGCAATGTCGCGCGGCTCTTCGCCGATCGGGTGAAGAAGAGCCTGGCGTCAGCCGGATTTCGCCCGACGCTTATTACGATTCCGGCCGGCGAGAGATCCAAAACGCTTCAGCAAGCCGGCGCGATTTGCGATCAGATGATCGCGGCGGGGCTTGACCGTCACTCGTTTGTCGTTGGGCTCGGTGGCGGGATGATTGGGGATCTTTCGGGCTTCGTGGCGGCGATTTATCATCGCGGCATTCCGCATGTCCAGATTCCAACCACGCTGCTGGCAATGGTGGACAGCTCGATTGGCGGGAAAACCGGAATGGACACGCGCGCGGGGAAAAATTTGATCGGCGTGTTCCATCAGCCGTCGCTCGTGATTGATGATCTCGATGTTTTGAAAACGCTGCCGCGGCGCCAATTCAATCAAGGTTTCGCAGAGATCATTAAGCACGCGATTATCGCAGACGCCAAGATGTTCGGCACGCTTCAACACTGGAAGGCAGCCGATGCGGCTGCCCTACAGCGGCTGATCCAGCGCAATATCAAGATCAAAGCAAAAATCGCGACGAGAGATGAGCGCGACCAGACTGGCGAGCGTGCCCTTCTGAATTTTGGTCACACGATTGGTCACGCGATCGAGCGCGCGGGAGACTTCAAGCAATTTCTCCACGGAGAAGCGTTGAGTCTTGGAATTGTCGCTGCGTGCGCGATCTCCACGGACAAGGCTGGGCTGCCGGCAGACCAGCACGATGCGATCGTTGATCTTCTCGAAAAATTCAAGTTGCCGATCAAATTGCCGAAGAATTTTCCGCGCCAAAAGATCGTTGAAGCATTGAAGTTCGACAAAAAATTCGAAGGCGGAAAAGTGCGGTTTGTTGTGACCCCGCGGATCGGTGCGGCGCACGTAACCGAGGACGTAACGTTCGACGATATTCACGAGGTGATTGCACAACTGTAGCCGGAGTCGGTGACTCCGGCGGCCGGATCACCGATCCCGGCTACAGCGCGCTTTGGAATAGTAATCAATCAGTCCATCCACCACGCTATCGGCGTATTCGCGGAAGATACTCTTGCGCTCTGTGCCGTTGACGTTGCGCGTTCCTTCGTAATCGCCAGCCTGAATGCGAGCAAATGCATCCTTGCTATTCATGACGTACGGCTCGCAGTAGACCACGGGACAGCGATAAATCCGCGTGGCCAGCAAATTGCGGGCATACACGTAACCGCTGCTGCCGACTTTGGTCGTGCTGTTCGTGGTTGGATATTCGTATGGCGGCAAGCTAGTCTCGCCCGCCATTGCCGCGGCAATTGTGTCCGCCAGCGGCAATTCTTCGTCGTACGCACGGCTGAGAAGCCGTCGAATCATTTCAAAACGTTCGTCATCAAATTCGAGCTCCTCCGCCAGGTAAGATCCGTTCACAAGCAGATGAAAATGATTCGCGTCCGTCAGGGTCGGGCTGTTTGGATCGCCCCAGCCTTCAGCGTTTAAATGCAGACAAAGCACAAGGTCGGGATGTAATTTGAAGTTAACCAGCGCCGCGCGGCGACGAATCTCGCTGTAGCGATAGAACAAAATTTCGCTTTGCCAGCGAATCGTTTGCTCTTTTTCCGGATCATTCGGATCAAGAACGTCAGCGCGCGGCTGTGGCACGCCGTTCTTGATCAGAATTTTTCTGGCGAGTTCACGAAAGTCATCCGGCCGTTTAGCCGTAATTGGCTCATTGTTGTTTCGGACAAATGAAACGTTCGCCCCGAGTTGACGCAATCGCAGGCCGAGCAGTCGCGCCACGCGCAAGGCCAGATCGCCTTCCTGAACCGGTTGGCTGTCGCCGAACTGAAACCAACGCTCCTCCATCTTTGCCCACGTCCCACCGAGATGCCCCGGATCGAGCGCGACTTTTAAGCCAGAAAGAGGTTTGCCCGGGCGTGCTGCCGGCAAAGATTTCGCTGGCCGCCAAAGTCGCGGCACAGGCTTGCGCTCGGTGTCGTTCGCCGCAAATCGGAGCGTGAAGAATTCCTGCGCGCTGCGATTCATCATGAGCCGGGCAGACTTCTCGTTTATTTCGATTAAATCGGGTGCAAACCCATGAGTGCAGTAAATGCTTTGGATTACTCGGGCGAAGTCGTCGCGCGTGATTGTTTCTTGATAGTGGTCCAGCACGCTCCATCGCGGTTTGCTGCCGAGGACGCTGATGTTGTCGGCGGCTTGAAGAGCCGGGAGGAAGATCAGGAGCAGAAATGACGAATGATGAATGAGCGAATGAAGAACTAATGACAAATGACGCATGACGAAAACCGAAGCAGCGGAAAGAGAGTGCGGCGACATCTTGTCATTCGGGCTTCGCCGCGTATAAGCGAGCCGCGGCGCGCGCAGCAAGTCTATGTTTACGCGGCTTCGGCATTGCTTCGTCATTCGTCATTCGGGCTTCGGCATTGTTCTGTCGTGGCGCTTCAACGCTTTAACGTTGTAAGGTTTTAACGTGGCGGAGCCATTCGTAATTCGGGTTTCGTCATTAATTTTCACATCGACGTTTCAAACCGCTTTAATACGATGCTCGCAGAATGCTGACCGTTCTTTTTCTTGGCGATGTCGTTGGTGAGCCGGGACGCACCGCAGTCATTGCCCGCCTACCTGAGCTGAAGTCGAAGCACGCGTTGGATTTCGTCATCGTCAACGGTGAGAATGCCGCGGGCGGCCGGGGGATAACGGGAAAAATCACGATTGATCTTTTACGAGCCGGCGTCTCAGTCATCACCACAGGCGATCATATTTGGGACCAGAAAGAGATTCTTTCGTTTATCGACACCGAACCGCGTTTATTGCGCCCGATGAATTATCCCGAGGGCGCGCCGGGAAGCGGATCAATCGTTCTGGAGACGGCTAAGGCGAAAATCGGCGTGCTGAACGTGCAAGCACGCACGTTTATGCAGCCGATTCTCGAAAATCCGTTTCGAGCCGCTGAAGCAGCAGTTATAAAAATGCGCGAAGAGACGCCGAATATCATCGTGGACATGCACGGCGAAACGACGAGCGAGAGGATTGCCATGGGGCGTTTTCTCGACGGAAAGGTCTCCGCTGTCATCGGCACGCACACTCATGTTCAGACAGCGGACGAGCAAATCTTCCCCGGCGGAACTGCTTTCATGTGCGACGCCGGCATGTGCGGACCAGTGAATTCCATCTTGGGCCGTGCCATCGACCCGATCCTGAATCGGTTCATCTCGAATCTGCCTGCGTCGTTCCCCGTGGCCGGTGGCGAGGTGCGTTTGCGCGGGGCGTTAATCGAAATTGATGAGAGCACCGGCCGCGCCGTGCGCATCTCGCGCGTGGATGAGCCTGGCCCCAGTGAGCGTGCCCCGGCCGAACCCGAGCCAAAGATCGATATCGAACAGGCGCATTCTCCGGAACAGACTTGAAACTGTTGAGGTTACAGCCAACTGTTGACCTCCTGAGTTTCGAATTGTGTATGAACATTAACGTCCAACAGAAACCATGAAAAAATCTTTTGCCTTTACTCTCATCAGCGCTCTAGCCCTCTGCGTTTCACAGGTGTGCCAGGGGGAAGCGAAGAAAAACACCAATGAAGCAAACAGGCTGGCGCGCGAAGGCGCGGAGGCCGCGAAGAACGAGGACTGGGACAAAGCCGTTGAACTGCTTCGTAAAGCCACGTCTATGGACCACAAATATTCAGACGAGCTCTCCGCTGTTTATCAACGACGCGGATACGCCGCCGCGAGTAACCAGCAATTCCAGGAAGCCATCAACGATTACAGCGAAGCGGCCAAGCTGACTTCGCAAGATGTGCGCGTTTACGAACAGCGCGCGGCGGTAGAAATGAAGATCCAAGATTACGATAAAGCGCTCGCCGATTACGCCGAAGTCATCAAACTTAAGCCCAATGAAGTGCGATATCTTAATTATCGCGCTTATATTTACGAGTTAAAGAACGACTCGAAGAACTCGCTGGCGGATACCGAGAAAGTTTTGAAGCAGGATCCTAACAATCAGGAGGCAAAAGCGCGGAAGCAGCGTATAGAGCAGAAGATAGCTGAAAACACTCCTCTGACTCCTCCGCCGGGAGCTGTCACTTCGCCTAAAACTTCACCACCAGGTAAAAAGAAACCCTGAGTTTGAGCTTCTGCGCTCAGGTGGCCACTGGTTCGCTGGCTTCCTCGCTTTGCTCAGGCTCCGTAGGCTCCACAGTGAATTTTCGTTTCCGGCGGTTTGCCGGGAGAGGCGCAAGGGTCATGGTGATATTGCGACCGGTAATTTTCGGGTCCATCTCTACTTGCGACATGCCGGAAAGATCATCGCGCACTTTCTCTACGAGTTGCATCCCAAATTCCTGATGCGCCATTTCGCGGCCGCGAAATTGCAGCTGCACACGCACCTTGTTTCCACGATCAAGGAACTCTTCACCGTGCCGGATTTTGGTTAGATAATCATGTTCGTCGATGTTAACGCGAAACTTGATTTCCTTCAGTTTTGAGCTCGCCGGCTTTTTGTCCTTGGTGTGTTTGGAAATGTCATATCGGAACTTTCCAAAATCGATGATCTTGCATACCGGTGGGTTGGCGGTAGGCGCGACTTCGACCAGGTCGAGCCCAAGAGTTTGAGCTCTACGCAAGGCGTCGTTCAATTTCATAACGCCGAGCTGTTCGCCGTTGGATCCCAGAATGACCCGGACTTCGCGGGCGCGAATCCGACCGTTTACACGAATTTGTGGTTGCAGATTAGATCAAGCTCCTGACCGGTGAAACGGGAGTGCGCCGCGCCACCGTATTTCCATCTATCGCAATTCCCAGCGTTAGCATTCGCACACGCCGGGGCACTCTTGCTTCGCCACGGATGCGATCCACCGCGACGAAGTGCTTGCATTAATAATCGCAAGCCGAAGGGAAGTTGTAGGCAACAATCCCGCACTGGCAAGGCCAAACTCGTGACAATCAAGTGCCGATCTTCCGACGATCATTTTGCAGGCGGGTCACCAAAATGCGCCTTGTACGCTGCGTATACAGCTGCGTCATCGAGCATTGAATCAATTGTAGCCGTTAACGGCTCGAGTTTGATGACTCCTGAAAAAACGGCCCGATCGCCGATCTCGGTATCGATAACGAACGCCGGACGCTGCGTGATCTGAAGCGCATAGAATTCGACAGTCGACGCGCGAACGCGCTGTTCGATTTCCGCCGATCTCGCCCGCTCGAGCAATTTTCTGGTGTCGATTCCGCCTACTCCAGCGCCCGTATCAGCGGCAACGTTCCAATCGCCGATTTCCTTGCCTTCGCGCAGCGCAGCACGAGCCAGTGTGAGGCGAACCCGATCGTCGGTAAAACCAAAGTCCTTAGCCGCCTCGGCCACGCAATTCGGTGCGAGCCACTCCGGCAAACTGGGGTCGTACCATTCGGTTTTGAGCATGAACGGCGAACGCATCATCATTCCGCTCCGCCGATAAAACCATTGCTCCTGCTCGCGCGAGGTCGGCAATCCACTGGGATCCATCAACGCGATTTTCCACTGAAATGTGACTCGGCCTTCATATCGCTTTTTTAGTTCTGCCCATGTCGGCTCAGACCAAAAACACCAGGATGAAACGACATCTAGATAATCAGTGACAGTGATGGGCATGGTCTGGATTGGACGTTTTGGGAGTTGGGCGTCGGACGATGGGCGTTTGCTGTATTGTAAACTAACTTTCGACGCTCAACGCTCAACGTTCAACGCCCAACGCTCAATGATCCGAGTGCAGCTGAAATAGACATTGTGAATCTCAATCATATTTTTCTTTTTCTTGCGGTGATTTCATCGCTGCTGGTGTTGGCTCGGGCATGGCGCCCAAGTTCGCCGTACGGTGGCTGGCGTATCGCCGCACTCACCGTCTTCGCCATTACGTGCATTGCCTGGCTTCTTTGGCGTGGAGCCGCCGGATACATCGGTGGCAGCGCGTGGTTTGTTCTGCTCTTTCTTCCGGCAATTGGGTTACGCAAGATGACCGAGCTCGCCGCCCAGAGAAATTACAGATCGGCCAGAAAACTCGGGGCTGCTCTTCAAATTTTGCATCCCAGCACTGAATTGCGTGACCAGGTCCAACTGCTGCGCCAGCTGGAATCTCAGGTAAACCATTCAGCTGGATTCCGTTCAGTTCCACTCGGGTACGAAACGGCGCGTCGCATGCGTCATAATCAACTCCGAAGTGCCCCTGCTGTTCTGATCTTCATTGTCCTCAATGTGGTTGCGTTCCTCTTCGAGATGTCGGTTGGCGATTCGAACGACCCGGAAGTTCTGCATCGGATCGGCGCGCTCGAGCCCTACTCGGTCGTAGGGCAGCACGAATACTGGCGTTTTGTCACTGCGCTATTCTTGCACGGAGGTTTGCTGCATCTGGGTTTCAATGTTTTCGCGCTCTATGTTCTTGGCCCACCACTTGAACGATCCATCGGCACAATGCGATTCGTCGCGTGTTATTTGATTTCAGGAATTGCATCCGGCGCGGGCGTTGTCGGTCTAACTTTGGTCGCTCTGACACGGCCGGCTCAGCTGATCGGTGCATCGGGCTCGATCATGGGCATCGTTGGCGCGTGGGCGGGTTTTTTATTGCGACACCGCCACGCGCTGCATGCGAAACAAAGATTGGCAAATGTGGCGGTGATCGTTGCGATCCAAATCGCGTTCGATCTTTCGACCCCGCAGGTCAGCATGGCCGCGCATATCTGCGGATTGATCGCCGGATTCATCCTCGGGTTAATTCTCGCTCCTCGAGCGGTGTAGCCACACGCCTGTGGCGCGTTATCCCATGCGATCCTGGTTTGTTAATCAAACGGGCCGCAATGCCGCGGCCACACGAAAACTTGCCGGATCCAATTTTCTTGATTAGCTGCCGCTCTGTTCTTCTGCCGTGTTAGCATCAGAACGCTTTAAATTTATATTGGCTAGTTTGCCTCGCATCCGCCTCCGCCAGATACGGCGCGGCGAGCGGTGAGGCTGCTACAGGAATTCGCATGCCGACTTTTCAAACTTACAATGTGACTCCCATCCTGCCGGCTGCGCTGGAGCCGCTGCGGGAAATGAGTTTTAATCTTTGGTGGACGTGGGAACCGGCCGCGCGCCGCTTGTTCAGGCATCTCGATCCCGAGCTGTGGGGCCGCACCAATCACAACCCCGTGCGCATGCTGCAGCTTTCGCGGCAATCCCGGCTGGAAGAGCTGGCGCAAGACAAAAATTTTGTGCGCGAGCTCAAGCAGGTTTTTGAGGAGTTCGAGAAGTATCTCGGACGACACGATACCTATGGAAAAACCGGAGCCGGCAGCGCGATCAAGAATCCCATTGCCTATTTTTCCGCTGAATTCGGTTTTCACGAATCGATCCCGAACTACTCCGGTGGCTTGGGCATCCTCGCGGGCGACCACTGCAAGTCAGCCAGCGATCTTGATCTGAACTTCGTTGCGATCGGTCTCCTCTATCGACACGGCTATTTCCGGCAGCAGATCGATAAGGATGGCGTTCAGCAAGCGATTAACCTTAATCAGAACTTCTATCACCTGCCGATCCGAGAAGTTCGCCGGGGCGAGACGAAGTTTGTTATCTCGGTGCGGATTTTGGACCGGGAAGTTTTTGCCAGGGTTTGGGAATTGCGCGTCGGACGGGTAAACGTCTACCTCCTCGATACCGATATTCCGGAAAACAAAGCCGAGGATCGATTGATTACTGCCGAGCTTTACGGCGGCGATCTTGAGATGCGCATGCGTCAGGAGATCATGCTCGGGATTGGCGGAGTGAAAGCGCTCACTGCGCTCGGAATTCAGCCGGACGTGTTTCACATGAACGAAGGGCATTCGGCGTTCCTGGCGCTCGAGCGCATTCGTCTCAATGTCGTGGAAAAGAAGCTCAATTTTTATTCGGCACTTCAGGTCGTAGCTGCGGCTAATGTTTTCACCACGCACACTCCAGTTCCCGCAGGCAATGATTCGTTCCCGCGCGAGATGATGCAAAAGTATTTCGGCAATTTCGCCAAGGAACTAAACATTCCGTTCGAAGAGCTGTTCTCATTCGGCCACACACGCCTCAATCCAGACGATCCGTTCAGCATGACCATCCTCGCCCTGCGTCTCAGCCGGCACGCGAACGGTGTGAGTAAATTGCACGGTGAAGTTACTCGGTCGCTTTGGAAAGACGTCTGGGCCAGCGTTCCAGTCCAGGAAGTGCCGATTACCAGTATCACAAACGGCGTTCATACCAAGACGTGGATGGCGCCCGAATTTGCGGCGCTTTATGGCAGGCACCTCGGCGACTGGGAGGAACACCTCACCGAACCGGAATTTTGGCGTGGCGTCATTGATATTCACGACGCGCAACTTTGGGAGACACATCAACAACTCAAACGCCGCTTGATTGACTTCGTTCGCGATCGGGAGCGACAGCGCCGTGAACGATTAGGCGAGTCCCCTGAGTCTATTCGCAACGTCAATCGCATTCTTGACCCAGAAATTTTGACGATCGGTTTTGCGCGCCGCTTCGCCACTTACAAGCGCGCCACACTTTTGTTCAGCGACAAGGAACGATTGAAGCGATTGGTGAACGATCCCACGCGCCCGGTGCAATTCATCTTCGCAGGCAAAGCGCATCCGCGCGACGAAGCCGGCAAGGCGTTCATCCAGGAAGTTTACAGATTCAGTCGCGAGCCTGGCTTGGAAAATCGCGTCGTCTTTCTTGAGGACTATGACAGTTACATCGCCCGCCGCCTGGTGCAGGGAGTCGATCTATGGTTGAACCACCCGCTGCGTCCGTTGGAAGCAAGCGGCACGAGCGGAATGAAATCGGCGCCCAACGGCGGAATTAACCTGAGCGTGCTCGATGGCTGGTGGCGGGAAGGCTACAACGGTAGCAATGGATGGGCCATTGGCGCTGAGATCGATGACGGCAGCGCGGAATTTCAAAAGCAAGTGGACGCCAGCAGTCTTTACCAATTGCTCGAGAATCAGATCGTTCCCCTTTATTACGCGAAACCGGACGGCAAGCTTCCGCTCGCCTGGTTGCAGTTGATGCGCGAATCGATTCGCAGCGTCACGCCGGTGTTCAACACGCAACGAATGGTAAAGGAACATACCGAGCAACTCTATATTCCGGCAGCCCAGGCGTACCAGAATTTTTCCCGCGACGGTTGCGGCGCCGCATCGCAATTAAGCCAGTGGAAAACGCAGATGCGAAAGGATTGGCCGCAAGTGCAGATTTCCGACGTCCAGGTAACCAACAAAGATCGGCAAACTGTTTTGGTCGGCGAATCGCTGCAGATCACTGCGCGCGTACACCTCGGCGCAGTCGATCCACGACATGTGCGGGTCGAGGCGTATCACGGCGAAGTGGACGATGGCGACATCCGGAATCCCACGGCCACCGTGTTAAATCAAGGCATCAAGGCCGATGGCGACGGCACCTACGTTTACGAGGGCAGCGTTCCGGCGACCGAAAGCGGCACCTATGGTTTCAGCGTCCGCGTCGTGCCCACACATCCGTGCCTGATGCAAGCGCACGAGTTGCGCCTTATCACCTGGTCGTGATTCTGTAGCCGAGCGCCTTTGGCGCGCCAGAATAGATCACGAAACTCACTCCGGATAACGCCGCGGGGCCGCGACCGCTCGGCGCGGCCCTTTTCCACTCCACATCAACTATCCACTATTCAAGATGAAGCATTGGGAGATGCCTCTCACCATTCTTCTCCGTAATTTCCGGATCGAAGTTACGAAAAAAATGAAGAACCACGGATTTGAAACTCGCTCATCTCCCGACCCACCGGCCGCGTGCCTTCACGGCTTTGGCCTCCTGTCTCGCCGATGCCGCCGACTCGGTTCACGGATAACACCGATTCAAAAACAGAAACGCCTTGTTCGCCACGGCAAACGCCGTATAAATTCGGGCGCCGGAATTTATCCCGGTGTATCAGCATGCGCGTCTCCGTGATTTCTGTGTCCTCTGTGGTGAAATAAGTCATCGTGGAAAGTAGGTGGGGCTCCGCGGTTTCCCGCGGAGCCCTCAAGCGTTGGGGTTATCTAAAGTTCAGTTGTTATGATTTTTCTTTTGCTTGTCTTTCGGTGAATTCTCTGTTGCCGAAAGCACGGGCCTGGGGGGAACAGGGGAAACATCGCTCTAACCTTAGAACACCCGCGGTATTCTGCCAATCAGGCTGCTATGCTGATTGAGTGCCTGATTTTTGACCTAGGGCTATGGTGCGAACCGCCCCTAGGGCATTGGTTGAGTTATTAACAGGAGCGCTGTTTACGCTAGGAAGACGGCCCAGAGGGCCGTGGCTACAACCGCAACGGTCTTACTTAACTTGCGCTATTTTTTTGGCCGACCGTTTTTGTGATGGAGACGGCGACCACGGCTCGGAAGGCGCCAAATTTTCAGTGGCCCATTTCCGGGCAAATTGCTTGAGCTCTGCTGCATTGTCCAGGCTGAGCTTGTGCTTTATTTTTTCGCAGTGGGTCTCGACGGTCTTTCGGCTAAGGTGAAATTGCTCAGCAATCTCTCGTGCGCTGTATGAGGCTCCGAGAAGTTGAAACACTTGGAGCTCGCGATCGGACAACAGCTCGATACCTGAACGCGAGCCGCTCGGTTTTTCGCGCAGCGTTCGCTGCACTACAGCTGCCGCGACTCTTTCGCTGAAATATAGCTCACCGGCGAGGACCTTGCGCAGAGCTCGCAACACCTCATCTGTGGCGTTCTCTTTCATGATGTAACCGAAGGCGCCGGCACGAAGCGCGCGCTCGGCGAAGATCAACTCATCATATTGTGAGAGGACGAGCACCTTGAGGCCAGGCTGCTCGACGCGCAATGATTTGACCAGATCAAGCGCGTCGCCGGCTTTCAACCGCAAATCCAACACCATAAGATCAGGCTTGCATTGTTCGACGAGCCGTTTCGCATCCGAGGTGCTGTCGGCCACGCCGACGCAGGTGAGGTCCGGCTGGCCATCAATCAGTTGCTTCAGGGCATCGCAGAGCACCGGATGATCCTCGATTACGACGACGCGCGATTTCCTGGGAGCTTCTGCTTTCGGTGTCATGGTATGGGCCGAACGTCGGGATCTGCTTGCAGCGGCACGCGGCAGGTGACGATCGTGCCATTAGTGGAATTTGATTGCACTTCACAGGAGCCGCCGATGCATTGCGCTCGATATTGCATGATGCGAAGACCCATTCCATCCAGGCCAGCGCTGCCATCGAACCCTTTGCCGTCATCTCGTATCGTCAGCACCATGTTTTGATGATTAAAGCCAAGATCAATCCACACCTGACGAGCGGAGCCATGCTCCACTGCATTGTGCACCGCTTCCTGCGCGATTCGATAAAGTTGAGCGCTCACAGGCGCACTAACCGGGAGGGAGGAGGCGTCCGCTCTGACCATGCTTTCAACGTGGCAATGGTCACGAACATTCCTCGCCAGGGCCTCGAGCGCGGTTTTCAAATCTCCCACTCCGTCGGCTCCCTCGAGAGTGCGCGCGGTGAGCCTGGCGTGCCGGGCTGCTTCATTTGCAAGGCGCACAATCGCCGAGGCCTTCTCAGCTTCCACGGGGCTTGCCGTGCGCAATTTTTGCTCAAGGAGCTTGGCGCTTAAAGCGATGCCGACCAGTTCTTGTCCAACGCCGTCGTGCAAATCGTACGCAATCCGCCGTTGTTCGCGAGCACAGCTTTCAATCACCTCCCTCTCGAGACGCGCGCGCTCTGCGACCTCTTTCTCAAGCAACGCGGTCTTCTGCTGCCTCAGTTGCTCGAGTTCATTACGCTGCTCCTGGGCCTGCAACTCCGCCTCTTTTCGAGCAGTCACATCAGCGCTGACACCCAGAAGTCGCATCGGTTTTCCGTGATTGTTTACCTGTACGCGTCCGCGTGCCCTGACCCAGCGTACACTGCCGTCTGCGAGCACAATCCGAAACTCTGCCTCGTAATCCTTGCCATTTTCGATCGCATCCTTGACTGCGTTGCGAATTTGATCGCGATCATCTACATGCCATCGGGAAACGAGATCTTCGAACGTGATCTTTCCGGAAGGAGGCAGGCCTAACTGAACGCGGCGCGTCGGACTGACCCATATCTCATCCTTGTTCAAATCCCATTCCCAAAGCCCGACAGCAGCCGAGTCAGCGGCTAGGTTAAGCCTCTTATCGCTTTCTTCCAGTTCACGCGCGAGCTGCACCGTTCGAGCCATTTCGTTACTCAGCTCATAACCCATCGCCACCACAATGGCCGTGTAAGCAAAGGTGAAGAAAAATGGGATTTCCAGGACGCCCCAGATCACGAGCGGCACGTGCACCGCAAAGATCGTGCTAAAAATCATGCTCCCGCCAAGAACTAAGGCGCGTCGGCGGTCGCCGCGTCGCAAAAGGGAAATTGTAGCATCGACGGAAAAGATAAGCAGCAAAACCAGACTTAGCTGACTAAGAGAGCCCCATGGATTCGGGACACCGATGGGCGCCGACACCATCTCACCCCATAACGGGAGCTGGCGAAGGCCGGAAATTGACCAAAAATTTATACTAACAGGAAAACTGAAATTGAGGATCAATACCAGCGTTCGCACGCCGTAGATACTCCACGCCAACCATGCTCGTCCGGTATGAAGATAGCGCCGCACGAAAGCAACGAACGAGATAATGAGGACCCAGACAGGCAGATGTATCCAGCGTATCAAAAGTTTTTCTCTTCGATTTCTCACCCTCTTTTCCGAAAATTCGCGGAGCGAAGTTTGGGGGAAATCCTGAACCACCACGGATAGCCGAAGGTCTAATCAGGAAACCAGGAAGCCAGGAAAATTCTGGCCGTGTATTATGTGGTGACGCCGGCAACAACATGCTCGTCATCGTCGGCGTCTTGAGGGAACATCGTCTACGTAAGCTGAAACACTGCGCTGCCTAGGATCTGTCCGTTGATCTTGATGTCGACGCGATAGGTACCTGGTTTGCGGAAATCTTTCGGATTTGAAAATCCTGACCTTGGTACAGCCTTAGGGCGATATAGGTAATCTGCCGACGGCTGCCTATCAGGGAACATTCCTGATTTTTGGTATAGGAGAATCCCGATGCCTATCGGGTTTTGTGTCAACAATCCGATGTGTTATCCGCGATATCCGTGGTTCTGAACAGATCCGCGTCCGGACGGCGCGCAGGTAAGAAATTTAGTTCGGCGGTTTGGAAACCGTTGTTCCTTGTTTGGGCGTAAACGCGCCGTTGCCTTCGTCGAGATAAATTGTCGAGCCGACGCGGGAGATTCGAAGTGATTGTCGCCAGCCTCCCGTTGGAAAATTTCTTGTCGCTTCGACCGTTTTCGTCTCCGGCTTTAACGCCGGCACATCGATGTCAGTCATCGCTTCGGACAAAACCCTGCCATCCAATTGTTGTGGCAGTGTGATCCCGAGAATCCGCAGGATTGTCGGGGCGAGATCGACATTTCCGGTTGGTAAATCGTCCACTTCACCGCGTGGATAATCCGGGCCAGCGACGATCAATATGTTGTGCATATCGAATCGGCTGAGAGTGGCGTGTGTCCCCTTCCCCGCTGCTCGTTGCCAGTCCGCGTCAATCATTCCCGGAAAGCCGAATTGGTTTTGCGAGTCGTTCCAGCGGAACGCCATCACGACATCAGGCGCATGGTCATTGCTTGCCGCGCCGTAGCCTGACGAAGGCGGGTGAATCATCGCTTGCTCGAGGCCGAACGTTCCTTGCAGCGGCTTTCGAGTGAAAATAACTCCGGCAAAATCTGATTGCTGCAAAAATTCAATCAGACGGCGCGTCAGCGTCTCGTCGTGTCCGATGACATAAAAAAGAACGCTCCCGCCGTTCCCAGCCAGAATGATTTCTCCAGGTTTCGGCTCGTCGGTGAATTCGGTCTTCGCGCCGAAACCGGCGTCGTTCAAAATTTTTCGCAAATCGATCGAGCGCCTGATCGTGGAAAAGCCATGATCGGAGACGACAAATAGATCTGTTGTTTCACGTGCTTTTTGTCGGTCCAACGCCGATAGAACGGCCGCGAGGTTTTCATCGGCGGACTTGATCGCAGTAAGCGCCGGCGGCGCTCCCGGCGCGGACTCGTGCTGTGTAAGATCAGGTTCGCCTAACCAAAGAATCGAAAGAGCCGGCACACCACCTTTCCAAAGAAAATCGGTCATCACTTTCGTTGTCCAGGCGTCCTGTTGCACATGGCCGGATGGAAACGGACCCAGCACGTCGGTGATCGGAGCTATTGCATCGCCCGAAAACGATTTGCCTGCGAACAGCGTGACGCTGTTTCTTACGTAGGCTTGCAAATGTAGCGCATGCGTCCCGCTTGCATCGTCTGCGGAAAGCAAGCCAGAGGCATGCCCTACACTGCGATCCAGCAACAGACCGACAGTCTTTGCTGACGCGATTACCGTGCGTCCGCCTGCGCGCTGGACGAGTTCGACGATGGTTGAAAGGGAAACATATTTTCCACCGGAGAGTTCATCTCCTCTCTTCACCACCGCTGGATTCTCGACATCGATTGCGTGGCGAGAATCGATGTCCGGGCGGTACACATGGTTCGCGATGATCCCGTTCCTTCCGGGATAAACACCAGTAATGAGCGCCGTTCCGTTCACCATCGTCGCGCTGGGATAGACGGAATGATGATTGCGAAAAGTGACTCCCTCATGCGCAAGCTTCCACAGCGTGGGCGTGTTTTGTGCGCTCACGAAATCCGGTCGCATCCCGTCCCAGACGACGACCACAACATGCCGCGATTCATTCGATATCTCCCCCGCGGACGCAACCACGGAAAGTCCGCACGTCATCGCGAACACAAGCGGCAAGCGCAACCTCGGCGCGATATGGCGAACTTGCACTCTAGGTACCCGGAGGTTGCGCGCGCGTCGCGCGGCCGCTGATCAATAGCAACGAGGTGATCCCGCTCGCCAGCGCTAGTGCAGCGCCAAGAACCATGACGCCGCGAAAACCGTGTACAAAAGATTCGTCAATCGCCTGACGAACAGGCTGCTGCAATGGCGGCGCAAGCTCTTTCGGAATTTTTATGGCGGCGAGATTGATTCGTTGGTTGGCAAGTGAGGTTTGCACGGAAGCGGGCAGCCGGAGCTGGGATAGGCGGGAATCAAGTGAATGATTAAAAACATTCAGCATTAAGATGCCGAATACTGCGATCGCGAGCAGACCGGCGACGCGCGAGACGGCGTTGTTGATTCCTGATGCGATGCCTACGCGGTTTCCAGGGACGGAGTTCATAACAAGCGTAGTTAAGGGCGCAACGCTGACTGCCATACCGAGACCAAGCACAGCGACTGCCGGGAAAAACTTACTCCAATAGTGCGCGCCAACTCCTGGAACGACAAAAAGAGCAAAGCCAATCGCGGCGATGATCGGACCGAGGACCAGTGGAAGTCTGCCGCCATAGCGTTCCACAAGTCCGCCAGACCAACGCGATAGAAAAAACATAATCAGAATAAACGGAAGCAACGCAGCGCCCGCAGCCGTGGCTGTGTAGCCTTGCACTTGAATCAGGTTTAACGGCAAGAAAAAGAGCGTGCCGCCAAGCGCGCTGTAAAGAAACAGGGTGAGTAAATTTGCCCCGGTGAAATCGCGCGAACGAAAGAGCGCAAGCGGTAACATTGGATTCTTTGCGCGTGCTTCGACCAGCAAGAAGAGGATTAGAAAAAAAGTGCCCCCAGTCAGCGCCGCGATGACGGCGGGGTGACCAAAATGCAACCGCGAGGATTCGATCAAGCCGTAAATAAGCGATCCAAGACCGATAGTTGCGAGCGTCGCGCCCAGCCAGTCGAGTCGCGCCTTTTGGTTTTCATCCCGGCTTTCGGGAACTCGCCATAGGGATATAATCAACACGGCCGCCGCCAACGGTAGATTAATAAAGAACACCGCGCGCCATGATACGTGCTCGATCAACCACCCGCCGAGAACCGGACCGATCGCCGCAGTGATAGCAGTAAAGCCGGACCACGTCCCGATCGCATGGCCGCGATCTTGATCACGAAAAGATGCGCTGATGATGGCGAGACTTCCTGGCACCAGAAGAGCGCCGCCAGCGCCTTGCATCGCGCGGGCGAAGATCAATTCACGGACATTAGTCGCGAAACCGCACCACGCCGAAGCGAGAGAGAAAATTGCGACGCCGGCGATGAAAATGCGGCGACGCCCGTAGTAATCTCCCAATGATCCTCCCATGAGCAGCAATGCGGAAAGCAGAAGCGAGTACGATTCGACGACCCATTGAACGTCAATGACAGTTGCACCCAAACTTTGCTGCAAGGCTGGCAGCGCCACGTTGACAGCGGTCCCGTCAATAAAGGCCATACTTGAGCCCAGAATTGTCGCGGCGAGGATCCACGGGCCCGAAGTCCTTGCGCACGGCGCGACTGCAGCCTTCGAATGAATCAGGACTTCATCGCAGGGTTGTTGAACGAAAGTTGCCATCTCGTGTCAGAATGCCTGTCGGGCGCAGTTCACATTGACGCTGCGAGAATTTTCGCACTTTCCCAAGCGCAAAATGAAAATCGCGATCTTAGTACTTACGCTAGCGCCGCTCGCTGTTGTCTGCGGCGACGAACTGATTCCGACCGCCGTGGGCACCAGCTGGCGATACAACATGACAGAAGAAGTCGGCAAAGGTCTCAATGTTCCCAGTGCAAAACCAGATGCTGACGGGAAGATTCGCCTGCCGGTCGTGTATCGCATCGATGGGACTGAGAACATCGATGGGAAAGATCTTTTCAAATTCGAAATGCACAGGGGCAGCGCGATCACCAACACCGACCTTCTTAGTGTAAATGACCAAGGAATTATTTGCTGGGCGCGGATTAATCTGGATGGCGAACTGGTTAAGTTTAATCCGCCGCAGACGATGATCGCCGCCCCGCTTAAGAAGGGCGCTGGCTGGGATTTCAATGGACAGGCCGGCGAATTAAAAGTGCATCAGCATTATGACGTGCTCGGGGAGGAAGATGTCAAGGTGGCGGCGGGCGAATTTCACGCGTTCCATATTCGTGGAGAGCAAACGTCGCCGAGCTCGATGACAATTGATCGCTGGTTCGCAACCGGCATTGGAATGGTAAAGGACGTGACGACAATGAACGCTGCCAGGGGAGATTTGCTCCAGCGCATTTCCCTGGAGTTAGTGGAACGGCCCAAAATAATGCCTCGGCCCGAAGTGAAATCCGACGCGATCCCGAACCAGCTTTCGGTGAGTCTTGCAAAGGGACGGTTCGGCAAAGCGATAACGACTTTTTCATCGAGCACATTTCAGATCTACGCGCGCTGGCAAGGGCGGCGGTTACGACAAGGCGCAAAGGTGAAGGCTGTGTGGATCGCGGACAACATCGGCGAAGATTTCCCTCAAGACTACAAGGTGGACGAAGCCTCTACCGTCACTGAAACCCCGAGTGCACACGGTGCGTTTACGCTGACGCGACCCGAAGACGGTTGGGCGCCCGGCGATTATCGCGTGGAATTCTACGTCGACGACGTCTTAGTAGATGTGGTGAAACTAAAGATTGTGGAATGACTGTGACGCAGACAATCCTGTCTGCGCATATCCGCTTGCAGGCTCACCGCAGCGAGTCCGTCCGGTGGCGGACAGGATTGCCTGCATCACCGATTTTCCTGAATCCAATGTCACTTGTGGCAGCATCATAATCGGAGGAGGCATAATTTGAATGAAGAAGATTACGATTGTTTTTCTAGGGGTGTGTGTCGTTCTGGCCACTGGCTGCCACTTGGTAGGAATTCAAGGCAACGGCCACATTAAGACGGATGAACGCCCAGTCAGCCCGTTCGCCAACATCGATGTGAGAGGCGCTTTCACAATCGAGTGGCAAAGCGGGGCGCCCAGCCTCCGGATCACGACGGACGAAAATCTGCTAGGGTACATCGATAGCAACGTTTCCGGCGACACACTGCACTTGCGCACACGCGAGCAGATCCGCCCAACGCATGGAGTTAAGGTGTTTATTTCAAGCCCGACGCGCACAGGAGCCAGAATCAGCGGTGCGGTTAAGCTTGTTGCAAAGCAGTTGACCGGCTCAAGATTTGCATTGGAATCGAGGGGCGCGTGCCAGGTCTCACTCGACGGAAACATTGACGAACTGCTCGCGGATATGACTGGCGCAAGCGAGTTAGCAGCCAATTCGTTGCAAACCAAAACTGCTGAAATCTCGACCACGGGCGCAGGTGACGCGGAGATCGCTGTCGCAGAGACGCTGAAAGTGGTCATCACCGGTGCTGGAAAGGTGAAGTACTCCGGCAGCCCTGCGACTGTTGAGAAGCACATCAGCGGCGCCGGCTCCATTAGGCACAGGGACTGATCGCTGGGAGCGCGGCTTCAAGGCGCCGTTGGGCGTTTAGCGTTTTCAACCCCATACTGACCTGTCATGTTGAACGGAGCGAAACATCTCTGGCTTTAACTTGGGGGTGCAGTCAAAGCAGTGATCAGAGATTCTTCGCGTGGCTCAGAATGACAACCTAGAATCTCGACAGTGCTAAAAAGATATTACCCCGTCCACAGGTCGGTGGGAAATTTAGTTGCATCGATCGCCGATACAGCTTCAGTCTCCGCGCACAAGTGTGTGAGCTGCATCTATGCAAACGGGAAGACACGCCAAAATGATTCGCAGCCTTTCTTTCATCTTTGCATTTCTTCTGCTGGTCCATGCGGCCACCGCCACAGACGAGAGATCGATTAAGGGCCTAAGTAAAGCCCTGGCAGGACTCGCGCATGATGTGGATCCGGCGGAAGCCGAGCTATTATCGGTAACGGCGCACACCAAAGCACGTAGTCTCAAGCGTGATTATCGCGTCGTTCTCAATCCCGAGTTTACCGTGTTCTTGGTCAACATCGGCATGCGAAAACGCGGCTGGTGCGGGCATTGGGCGCAGGACATCGGCGCGCGCCTGAAAGAACTCAACCTCAAGACGCTCGTGCTTCACTGGGGCGTTGCTTACGATCACACATCGAGCGAAAACAATTGCCTGGTAGTCACTGCGCGTAATCAGCCTTTCCAAGACGGAATCATCCTCGATGGCTGGCGCAGGGCCGGTCGGTTATTCTGGTGTCCTGTCATAAAAGACGACGAATACGAGATGGAACAGCACTACGGCCACTCCGGCATCACCATGTGGAGAGCAAACATGCAATGGAGCGCCTGGCTGCAGGATAAGGAGACCGCCGAAAACACGTCGGAAACAGCCGCCGCGCCGCGCTGACTTTCATAGCTAAGACCGCGGTGGCTACCGCGGGACAGCTTTGCGTCCGGCGCCAGCATGAATCTTTTCCGGCTTTCTTGATTCGTACATGCTTAACTGCTGGCTAGGGATTCGCGTGTTCAAGCGCCACTGCGAAGGGATGCAACTCTGCGGTCATTAATCCGGCCGAGACGGTGGGATCGGCTGCCATGAACGCGCGCGCGGCCGCTTCATCGGATGCCCTAAAGATCGCAATGCCAAATGTCTTATCACCTGGCTCTTTTGTGCGTCCAGCCAGAATCAACTGACCGGATTTTGTCGCTTCCTGGAATCGAGCGAAGTGTCGCTCCAACACTGCATTGTCCTCTTTTGTCCAGTTCTTGTCGTCGTACAAACGTGGCACGAGTCTTAGCACATAGATAAACTCTTTCGGCTTGCCGGCTTCAGGAGTCTGCGCGTCCAACGAATGGCTCACCGCGCAAATGCAAGTGATCAACATGAATAATTGGCAGGATCGGTTGTTCATATCGTGGTGCGTCACGTTGCGTCCTTGACGGACTTTGTGCGAGGCTTCTTTGCTTGAATTCTAAAGTTGTCTTCGTCGACAACTCCGAAAACTTCGCGAGAATCCGGCCTTTCTTTTCCTGCTTTCCTCGCTTGCTGACTCGTTCATGTTTCGTAGGTGTCTAAATTCATACTGATTGGCAGCGGTCTCGCAGGTGGTTTGCTCGCTGCGTATTTGGGCCGGCGCGGATACGATGTCGATCTCTACGAGCGACGCGCTGATCCGCGCGAAGGCAACATTGTCGGCGGGCGTTCGATCAATCTGGCGATTTCAACGCGGGGCATTCATGCGCTCGAACAGATTGGGATCGCTGATGAAGCATTGCAACACGCCATCCCGATGCGCGGCCGGATGATTCACGATAGATCCGGCGCATTACATTTCAGTCCGTACGATGTCGATCCGAAAAACTGTATCAACTCAATCGGACGCGGCGCGCTCAACACGACCGTTATCGAAGCTGCGCAGCGATATCCAAACGTGCGCGTCTACTTCAATCACAAATGCACCGACGTCGATCTCGACTCTGCGACCGCCCATTTGGAGAGAACCGATCGCGCTGTAGAGGCCGCTGTCTCAGCGGCAAATCCAAAGATCATCCCCGCACACGGTGACGCAGTGATCGGCGTCGATGGCGCGTTCTCCGCTGTGAGACAATCGATGCAGATGCAGATCAATCGCTTCGAGTACGACGAGAGTTATCTAGCGCATGGCTACAAAGAATTGACGATCCCGCCTGCGCCGGATGGCTCGTGGCAAATGGAAAAGAACGCGCTCCACATCTGGCCGCGCAAAAGTTTCATGATGATCGCGCTGCCAAATCCTGACGGGTCATTCACCTGCACATTGTTTTGGGAGTTCGAAGGGCCGCGGAGTTTTGCCACTACAAAAACCGATGGCGGCGTTCGCCGATTTTTTGATGAGGAATTTCCCGACGCGGTGCCGCTCATGCCAACATTGCTCGAAGATTTTCGCCAAAATCCAACGGGATCACTGGTAACCATCCGGTGTGCACCATGGTATTACAAAGACAAGGTCACGCTGGTCGGCGACGCCGCGCACGCGGTCGTGCCGTTTTATGGGCAGGGGATGAACGCTGCCTTCGAAGATTGCGTTGTGCTAGACGAATGCCTCGAAGAATTTCCAGACAATCGCGAGCGCGCCTTCGGCGAATACTTTTCCCGCCGGAAAGTAAACGCCGACGCTCTTGCCGATCTTGCGATCGGAAATTTCATTGAGATGCGCGACAAAACCGCGTCGAAAACATTCCGGGCAAAGAAAAAACTCGATCACTTCCTTGAAGCGGTGCTACCCGGAATTTATCTGCCGCTCTACACAATGGTCACGTTCACGCGAATTCCATACGCAACCGCCGCCAAACGCGCTCGAACTCAGGATGCGATCGTTTACACGGCGCTGATTGCAATCGTTTTAATCATCGCGCTGTTGATCTTCCACTTCGTCTGAGCTTTGCGATTGCAATGCTGACCGGCTAAGCTGCCGGACATGAGTGCCGATCTCGCGCAGCTTGCCGCCGACCGTTACGAAATTGCCGACGCGTTGCATCGCTTCGCATTCGGCCTCGATCATGGCGACGCGGATTCGCTGGCCTCGACGCTCACGGAAGATTGCATTCTGGATTTTCGACCAGCCGGAAAAAAACTCGGGCTCGATTTTCCGAAGTTGACCGGCAGGCAGGCGATCGTTGACGCGCTGATTCCGCTACTTGGTCCGCTCGATACCAGTCACACCATCAGCAATCTTCAAATCGAGATCAGCGACGATTCGGCCACACTCTATGGATATGTACTGGCGCAACATTTCATGCCGCGGCAAGGTCCGAAGCCGGGCGCGGAAAACGCGCTCCTGATGAATCGTTACGATTGCGAACTGACGCGCGACGGCGAGAAATGGCGTTTCAAACGCATGATGATCGACAACGCGTGGGCGCAAGGCAATCCCGAGATCATCAACGCGCTGGCAGTGCACCGGCTGCTGAGCGCGAAATCGAAACCGCCGAAATAGTCCGGGCCGAGCGTTTGCCTGCCCCGCGCGTACTCACTTGATAAAGCAGGTTCACCAGCAAGCGTAAGTATCAACGCCAGATCCAATCGCGTTCGGCGCAGCATTGATAAATTAGAATCTTAACGTTAAAATCATTACTATGGCTGGTACATACGTTCCACTGATCAGTTCCGGCGTTGCCGGTCCACTTGGCGTTCTACATCTCCCGCGGCTTTGGCAGAAGGTCTCTCTGGAGGAGAATGGCAAACTTGCTTCCGGCTATCCTGGCGTTGGCAAAGGTTTCGATGCGATGCCCCTCGCCGCGCTCGGAGTCGAAGAGCAGGCGGTAAGAGATTACATCAAGCAGAACAAGCCGACCTATCCCGAATTCGAGGTTTGGGTAAAGAAGAATGCCAAGTCGCTAAAACGAGACGCGATCGAGAAGCACAACGTGGCGGTGCGCGGTTACAATCATGATGACGAAACGCGACGCGGCATTCTGAGCGAATGCGGCATGACCGATGATGCTTCTGCCCCGAAAGACGCGGTGAACCTGAACAATCTCGACGACTGGTACGAGTTTCACCGAGCGGTGCTGGCATAAGCGTTGATTGCAGAGAAACGAACTCGGACCGCTGTAGTGGCAGGCGTGCCGCCTGCCACGCTCTAGACCTGCAGCCGACACGGCTGCCGCTACAGCGGAAATTGATACAGGCGGCTTGGCACGAGCGTTTCTACAACTGCGTTGACGTGAACATATGCCTCATACAGCTTGCGAGGTGCCTGTAACGCAAACCAAAGCACCATCCATATTTCGCAAAACGGCTGAAAGTTTTGAGCCTGGGGCAAAGTCACTGCCGCAACGGTACTTCATCTCGCCGGAGGTCTTCGCGCAGGAGCAAGAGAGAATTTTCTCGAGGCAATGGGTGTTGGTGGGACATCAGAGCGCAATCGCTCAACCCGGGGATTACTTTATCTCGGAGGTCGCCAACGAAAGCTTGATCGTTGTCCGCGGTAAACGCGGAGAGATCCGTGGGTTTTACAACGTGTGCCGGCACCGCGGAAGTCGACTCATCGAAAACAGAAACGGACAGTTGTCCGCTGCGATTCAGTGTCCATATCACGCATGGACGTACGCACTCGACGGACGCTTGCTCGGAGCGCCACACATGGATGATGTCCCCGACTTTAATAAGGCCAGTTATTCATTGCATCCGGTGAACGTCGAAATTTGGGAAGGGTTTGTTTTTGTGAATCTGAATGGGGAGGAGGCCCGCCTTCGCTCAGAAGCTACTGCGCGGCAACGTTCAGGAGATTTCATCTCCCTGGAACGTTGGTTCGCGCCATTGGCCGGAAAATTTTCGCGCTGGAAGTCGCCGACGCTTCGCTCAGCGAAACGGATTGAGTATGATGTGCGAGCCAACTGGAAGTTGATCTTTGAGAATTATTCGGAGTGTTATCACTGCCTGGGAGTGCATCCAGAGCTTTCGAAAATCTCACCGTATGATTCGGCGGAGAATGATCTGACCGAAGGACCGTTCCTCGGTGGATTTATGCGGATCGCCAAAGGCCGGAGCCTGACCATGAGCGGGAACGCGTGCGCGCTGGGAATCGCAGATGCCAGTCGTGTTCGTGATCGTGCTCCTGCTCATAATCGAAACCCGTCGCAAAAAATCGAGGACGATTACGATCACGAGCATGAACACGATGGGAAGAATCGAGTGTTTTACTACTCGATCTTTCCGAACATGCTGCTGAGTTTGCATCCCGACTACGTAATGGTGCATCAACTTCAGCCTCAGTCGCCGGAGCAGACGCTGATCTTGTGCGATTGGTTTTTCCACCCGGAGGCATTCAAGCACAGCGATTTCGATCCGGACGACGCCATTGAGTTTTGGGACATGGTAAACAGGCAAGACTGGCACGTGTGCGAATTGAGCCAGCAAGGCATTGCCTCACGTGCGTATCAGCCGGGACCGTATTCGTCACGGGAGTCGATTCCCGCAGCGTGGGATGAATATTACCTGCGGCGGATGAAAACTTAGTGGCAGGCGCAGGACTGCGCTATCATCTGCCGCTCTCTCTGTTCGCCACGTGAATCGTTAAATCGTTGAAACGTTGAAGCGTTGCAGCGAGCATGAGCGTATGCCGCCGCTGACGTACGCCAGTTATCTCGATCTGGAGAAACTGCTTTCGCTTCAGAAACCGCGCTCTAGTCCGCCGGAGCACGATGAAACGCTTTTCATCATCATCCACCAAACGTACGAGCTCTGGTTCAAGCAGCTGCTACACGAGTTTGAGAAAATAAAGCGTGACTTTTCCGCAGGCGATCTTTTCGGAGCGATCCACACGTTTAAGCGTGTCCGCACAATCATGAAGGTGCTCGTGGCGCAGGTGGACATTTTGGAAACAATGACACCATCGTCGTTTTCGAGCTTTCGCGACCGGCTCGAAACAGCGTCGGGGTTTCAATCTGTGCAGTTTCGGGAAATTGAATTCGCGCTTGGCTACAAACGCGCATCGACAGTTGCGTACTTGAAGCCGGATTTCCCTGGGTACGATCGGCTGCAAAAACTGCTCCACGAACGCAGTGTGGTTGATCACTTCTACGATTTTCTCGCGACGCGCGGCGCACAGATTCCCGCCGACGTAAAAAATCGCGACGTCACACAACCAAATGGACCAGATGAGCGTGTCCAGAAGGAAATCCTTCGGCTTTACAAGCAGTCGCCTGAATCCTCGATTCTTTTCGAGTTGATGACCGATTTTGATGAGGGGTTACAGGAGTGGCGTTACCGGCACATCAAGTTGGTCGAGCGAACCATCGGCGCGAAGAAAGGCACGGGGGGAT
The DNA here is from genome assembly GCA_003218475.1 of Verrucomicrobiota bacterium. GTDB lineage: Bacteria > Verrucomicrobiota > Verrucomicrobiia > Chthoniobacterales > UBA10450 > Udaeobacter. The sequence goes on from QHNR01000071.1 coordinate 29,846, forward strand.
CACCGGGCGTGCCGTTTTTGAAAGAATCGCTATTCAGGCCGGTCTTCCACGATTTATGGGCGATCCGGCATGAATTGTAACGCTGACGCTTCGTTGAACGGTTGAAGCGTTGAAGCGGAAACAAGGAGCGACGGCTTGGGAAGCCGTCATTCCCTGAAGGCCGCTTTAACGCTTCAACGAATCACGCTCCATTCCAAGAAATTCGCAGGCGGTGGCGGAAAGCAGCTGCGCTTTCTGTTCGGCGGAAAGTTTCATCAATTCAATGAGCTGGCCCGGTTTCGTTTCGCCAAGCGGGAAAGGGTAATCGGAGCCAAGTGCCACGCGTTGCGCGCCGAAAAGCTTGATCAGCATCTTCAGGGCGTCGGCGTCATGAACGAGCGAATCGACATAGAACCGCGCCGGACGTCTATCGTTCGCTAAATATTTTCGGGGATTCGTTTTGTTATCCATCGCGACGAGGTCCGGGCGAACGTGGAATCCATGCTCGATGCGACCGATCGTCCCTGGAAACGCGCCGCCGCCATGTGAAAAGGCAACGCGCAAATTCGGAAAACGCTCGAAGACGCCACCGAATATCATCGAGCAAATCGCGAGCGAAGTTTCGGCCGGCATCCCGACGAGCCACGGCAGCCAATATTTCGGCATCCGATCCGTGCCCATCATGTCCCAGGGATGCACAAAGATCGCAGCGTTGAGTTGTTCGGCGGTTTTCCAAACAACGTCGAGAGATGGATGGTCGAGGTTGCGACATTGGGGACCGTGACAATGGTCATTCGGATCGACGTGCGTGCCGATCTCGACACCGCGCAAGCCAAGCTCGCGCACGCAACGCTCCAATTCGCGCGCGGCAAGATCGACATCTTGCAGGGGAATTGTCCCGAGCCCTGCGAAATTTTTTGGATAAGCGCGAACAACCTCGGCAATGTGATCGTTCAACATTCGCGAAAGATCGAACGTATCTTGCGGTTTGGCCCAATAGCTAAACATCACCGGTACCGTCGAGAGGATCTGCATCGAAACTCGGGCGCGATCCATATCTTCAAGGCGGCGTTCGGGATTCCAAACGTTCTCGGTGATTTCGCGGAACACACGATCGCCAATCATCATGCGCGCACTGCATTCGTCACGGTGCTCCAACCGGATGAATCCCGGGTAACCGTACTTTTTGTCCAAGTCCGGCCAGTCACGCGGCAAAATGTGAGTATGGAGATCGATCTTCACGATATTGTAGTGTCCGCTGTCTCAGCGGAATGCGCTGAGGTACAGCAAACGCCCTACAGCGCCTGCATCGGTTGTGGCTTTTGAACTTTCGCTCCGCATTTCTTGCAAGTGCGGCGTGCATCGTCATTCCAGAAATCGAGCATCGCCTGGCTGAAATGTTCGACGATGTCCGCGCAGTCGAAATGGATGTCTTCCACCATTGCCCCGCAATTTTCACAGTAGAAAATGACGTGTTCTTTTTCTCCAGGCGGACGGCGCCGCTCGACAACCACACCGACCGTGTCCGGCGGCCGCTGCGGGGAATGCGGAACATTTGGCGGGATAAAGAACGTTTCGCCTTCTCTGACGATATGGTCGACCATGCGGTCGCCTTCGCGAATGCGCACCTTGATGTCGCCCTTGAGCTGGTAAAAGTACTCCTCCGAATCGACGAGATGAAAATCGTTCCGCGCGTTTGGCCCCTTGATGACCATTACAAAAAAATCCCGCCCGTCGTATAGGTAACGGTTGCTCACCGGCGGTTGAAATTTGTCGGCGTTTTGCTCGATCCATTTCTTCAGATCAATCGGCGGTTGCACAGTTGTCATGGCGAAAAGCCTATTTGGCCATGCCCAAAGCGTCAAACCGAGGCGTGAGTTCGCACTTACGGGTCGTTGGGCGCTGCGACGCCACTCGCCGGCGCGCTCACGAAACGGCCGTGAGCACGCTCAAAACCGACATTTAGAGTTGAAGTGTGCTAATGAACCCCGCATAAATATCCGCTTTCCATGAACCCGCGCCGTTTTTTCCAGATCGCAGCCGCAAGCCTGGTCGCGTTGGTAATATGCAGTTGCGAGGAGTATCCACCTTACGGCGTGTCTGGTTTTTATCCCCGCGCCGCTCCCGCGGGTTGGTGGCATGACGAAGGCGCTTCCGGCTCGCCGAAAATCATCGTGCATATCGGCGAACAGAAAGCTTACTTCTACAAGGGAAAAACAGTGGTCGGCGAAACGACCGTCTCCACGGGTAAACCCGGTTTTTCCACTCCGCCCGGTCACTACACGGTCATATCAAAGGATGTAGACCACGTCTCAACCATATTCGGCGATTACGTGGATGATTATGGCAGCGTGGTGAGATCAAATATTGACGCACGAAAAGATTCCCGCCCAAAAGGGACCCATTTTGATGGCGCGCGAATGCCGTATGCGATGTTTTTCAGAGGCGGCTATGCGATGCATCAGGGCTATGTCCCGCCCTTTGCCGCATCGCATGGTTGCATTCGCATACCAAGGGGAATGGCAAGTCAGTTTTTCGAACACGCACCCGTAGGGACGCCGGTGACCGTAACAGAGTGACCGCTGCACGTCGGACCGGCAACGTTGTACTAATCGACAGCGTGTAAGCGGGTGCGGGGCGGTCAGAAAATCGTTTGAGTTGTAGCCGGCATCGGTGATGCCGGCATGCAAACAGCGCCTCTGCGTCGGCCGGGATCACCGATCCCGGCTACAGCGCAGGATTTTTGTGCTAAGATTTCGCTCGGAGCATGAAGCGAAGCATTATCGATGATCAACGTTCCAGCGCCGTGCACTTGAGCACTGAGGAACTGCAACGCTATTCGCGCCACCTTATCATGCCCGAAGTGACAGCTGACGGGCAGCGCCGAATAAAGGCAGCGTGCGTCTTGTGCATCGGCGCTGGGGGACTGGGGTCCCCTGCGGCCCTCTATCTTGCGGCAGCAGGCGTGGGAACAATTGGCATCGTCGACTTCGACGCCGTCGATCTTTCCAATCTGCAGCGGCAAATACTTCACGGGACAAAGGACGTCGGACGCGGCAAATTGGAATCGGCGCGAGACCGACTGCGCGACATCAATCCGGAGATCGACATCGAATTGCATCAATGCCGGTTCTCCAGCGAAAACGCTGCGGAAATTGTTTCCAAATACGACGTTGTCGTGGATGGGTCAGATAATTTCGCCACGCGTTACTTGTCCAACGACGTCTGCGTTTTCGCACAAAAGCCAAATGTGTACGGCTCTGTATTCCGTTTCGAAGGGCAGACGACCGTATTCGCTCCACACCTTGGCGGACCATGTTATCGTTGCCTTTTTCCGGAGCCGCCTCCACCGGAGTCAGTCCCGAACTGCGCGCAAGCGGGCGTTCTCGGCGTGTTACCCGGAATCATCGGCATGTTGCAGGCGATCGAGGCAATCAAGCTGATTTTGGGCATCGGTGAACCACTGATTGGACGCCTCCTTCACTTCGATGCGCTCAAGGTCAAATTTCGTGAGCTCAATCTGCGGCGCGACGCGCAATGTCCCGTTTGCGGGGACACGCCGACAATCTTTTCACCGATTGACTATGAACAGTTTTGCGGCGCGCGAGACGAGGAGACGATTCCTGCGATCTCAGCGGACGAGCTGAAGCGAAAACTGGATGCGCACGAAGCGTTTGAGCTAATCGATGTGCGGGAACCATTCGAATACGAAATCGCCCGGATTGATGGCGCTAAGTTAATCCCGCTGGGAGAAATCACTGAGCGGGCAGACGAGCTGCAACGAGAGCAGCCGATCATTATCCATTGCCACAGCGGGCAGCGCAGCGCCCAGGCGGTGCGACTGCTGCAGCGGCGCGGTTTTAGCAACGTTTACAATCTCGAAGGCGGGATCGATGCGTGGTCGGACCAGATCGATCCCAGCGTGCCGAAATATTAACGCGCCTTCTGTCAGACACGACGCCTTCGGTGCGGTCTTGAGAATATTGCATTAACACCGCGGCTTTTAGCCCGGTGTTAGTGAGGTACTCGAGCAGAAAACCGTTTTAACGGTTTTCTACAGGTTCGAAGCCGTTGAAACGGCTGCCAACTGAGTTGCGCTGAAGGCACCGCGCTGAAGTCGCGGTGTTAATGAGGTTACTTCAGCACCTCGGCGAGCTGTTTGGCGCTGGGAACATCGGTCCAGCGCGCCAGCAATTTCCCGTCTCGCGCAAAAACCAGCACGCGAAACTCCGCCGCCTCGGCCGGTTCCTCGAGCTGCGCAGAGGCTGAGCCATCAAAATCGGTCACAACGAAGATGTCGCTCCTCGCGTCATGCTGAATTTTTTGTGCGTCGTACCGTGTCTGAAGCCGCTTTGCTGCCTCTTGCATACGGTGGCGGATGAACGCGGTCGCTACGTTCCGCACGATGACGCCGTGCTTTCTAGTGAATCGAAAAATGGTGATCATCCTGTATTTTGGATTACCCAAACAATAGTTGGGAATCCTGTCCCCAACCACGTGCGCCTTTTCCCAATCGCTCTTGGTGGCCAGCACCAATACGGTCACGTGTCCATCCGCGGTGGAAAGCTTGTTTTCATCAACGTCGACAAAACTCAGCGAGTAAGTCGTTCCAGTTGAAAATGCGCCCTGCAGAAGCCTTGCAGGAAGAGAAGCCGCGAGAGCTGCAACGAAAAAGAATTGAAGTGCGCGCAGCTTCATAAGTAAGCAAATTGACGACGATGTCGCGTACTGACAACCTTCGGTCTGTCTTATCAAATTCAGCCTCTCCATTCAGCCGGCGGACGATTGTGGCATGTGCGAGGATATCGATCATTTTCATTTGTGGTTTGGCTGGGGGCTGCGATCGCATGGGGGGCCCGCGCTCCTCGCAGTTGACGCAGGATGCAGACAGCAAATCAGCCCAGGGAGATTTTGCGCGCGCGATTGACTTGTACGAAGCCGCGCTCGATGACAGTCCACGCTGCGCCGAGATTCACTACAAACTGGCTCTTCTTTACGACGATAAACTCAACGATCCCGTCAGCGCACTGCACCATTTCAAACGCTACCTCGCGTTAAGTCCAAACGGTCCTCACGCAAATGAGGTTAAAAATTCGATGAAACATGACGAAATCGCGGCGCTGACCGCGCTGTCTGGCGATTCCGTCATCCCCCGATCAGAAGCGGCGCAGTTGCGCAATGAAAACCTTAATCTGCGGAAACAGCTTGAAGCGCGCACGGCATCATTACGAATCGGGTCGGAGAAATCGCAGACGAAAGATGCAAGCTCAAAAAAAATTGCGTCGAAGAAGGGTGACCGAAGCTATGTTGTGCAGCCGGGCGACACGTTCTTCTCTATTTCGCGAAAATTTTATAAGTCATCCAATCATTGGAAAGAGATTCGCGATGCGAACGAAAAGAATATCCGCGATCCGAAAAAACTTACGGTCGGTCAGACCCTGATTATTCCGTAAGCGTCGCACAAAGTTATAGCCAGGATCGTTCATCGTTATGTGTTTAGCGCCAAAGGCGCAGCATTTCATCATCAGCCTGGAGCAGCGCTCCAGGTTTTGTCGCACCCCGAACGCGCCAGCGCTGAAAGCGCCATTCACCTGCGGTACAATTCGATGCATCCGCCGATTGAAGCGCGCTTTCAGCGCTTGTTTACACGACAATTTGAATTCCTGGGGCGATACCCCAGGCTCACATGAGACAGCGCCGTTGGCGCTAAAAGGATAACAGTCAGGAAAACCGGCATCAGCGATGCCGGCTACAATCTCATGCTGTCACTCCCAGCAATTCGCGTTGCCATGGAACCAGCAACGACGCTGCTCGTGCCTGGTCTGTTGCGATCGCCTCCAGCGTGTGACGGGGCGCGATGAAGGATGGCTCCAAGCCGAGCTCTTCAGCTGATTTGTCGCGCAGCAGCAGCAGCTCCTCCGTGCGCCGGACCGTCTCAGCACTTGGCCGGGTTCCAAAACGCCGAGGCAACACCGGCCAATCCGATTCAGGCGCCGCCAGTGCGATTCGTGCTGCCTGCCGAAACGCGTGACGTCGCCGAGACGAAAAATGTTTGTAATCGGGTACGCTCCCCGAAGCGAAACCTACTGCAGCGTCCACAAGCTTTTCGTTCTGCAAGATGTGAAATGGCGGGCGATCGACCATTTCCGCTTCTTTTTCGCGCCATTGCCAGAGGGCGCGAAGTACTGCCGCTGGCTGCCCCTGAAGCGAGCCAGATCCGCGGATGCGCCAAAATTCATCCTGCTTTCGGACACGCGCCACCGCGGCCTGCTCGATCGCGCGCTGACACGATTGCCGCAGCCAATCTCGGCGCTGATGACGATCCAACTCGGCTTCCAACTTTTCGGCAAGTGATAACAGATAACGCACATCGTTAATTGCGTATTCCGCCATTCGCGCCGGCAGAGGCCGTTTTGCCCAATCCGCTTTTTGTGAACCCTTCGGCAATTCCACGCCAAAATAGCGTTTCACGAGCGCAGCCAGACTGAACTCGCGAACACCCAGGAGCCGAGCTGCAATCATCGTGTCGAAGATCCTCTGCGCGGTGAAGTTCAAGCCGCGCCGCAGCATTCGTAAATCGTAATCGCCGCCGTGCAGGACAATTTCTCTATCTTCGAGCGCGCGGCGTAGTGGCTGCAGGTCGAGATGAGCCAGCGGATCGACAATCACGTCGTGTTGTAGCCGGGATCGTTGATCCTGGGTGCCGGAGCCAGTTTCCACATCCGGGCCGGCATCATCGATACCGGCTACAGTTGGCACACTGATCTGGAGCAGACAAAGTTTCTCCCGATACGAATGCAGGCTGTCTGCCTCAATGTCGATCGCGACACGACCTGCCGCGTCAATCTTTGCGAGCAACGCAGTCAACTGAACATCGGTCGCAATAAGACGCGATCGTAATGACGAACGACCAATGACCAGGCTCGAAGGAGTGACCCGCCTTCGCGCAGCTACGGCGTGGCCAGCGAAATCCGAAGGGCGATGAGGTTGCTTCAAGAGCTGCTTCGTCATTTTCGGATGTGGGTTTCTCTCATCATTCGTCATTCGTTCTTCGCCATTTTCCAGGAATCATTTCAGGCCGCTGAGCAACAATTCGGCGTTCGTCTTCGTCAGGTGTAGATTGTCGATCAGTTTTTCCATCGCCTCGAGAGGCGGAAGCGCTGCCATCGTTTTGCGGAGCATCAGCACGCGTTCCCATTCATCGGGATGATAAAGCAACTCCTCGCGTCTCGTAGCCGAGAGTAGCGGATGGATCGCCGGATAGAGCCGCTTCTCCTGCAACGCGCGATCGAGATGCAGCTCCATGTTGCCGGTGCCTTTGAATTCTTCGAATATCAATTCGTCCATTCGGCTGCCAGTTTCTGTTAAAGCAGTCGCGAGCACGGTCAGACTGCCGCCTTCTTCGGCATTTCGGGCCGACCCGAAGAATTTCTTCGGCTTAATGAGTGCCTTCGCTTCGACGCCGCCGGACATGATTCGGCCTCTGCCCGGCTCCAGATTATTGTATCCGCGTGAGAGCCGCGTGAGGCTGTCGAGCAAGACCACCACGTCGCGTTTTAGTTCCACCAGGCGTTTCGCGCGTTCCAGCACCATCTCGGCTACCTGCACATGTCGTTGCACGCTTTCGTCAAAGTTCGAATGATAAATCTGGCAATCAATTTCCCGCTCCAGATCCGTAACTTCTTCCGGGCGCTCGTCTACTAGAAGCAGGATGAGCACAATCTCCGGATGATTTACGCGAATGGCTTTTGCGATTTCCTTGAGCAGGATTGTCTTGCCAACCCGCGGCGGCGCGACGATAAGGCCGCGTTGTCCGCGCCCAAGCGGCGTCAACAAGTCCACCGCCCGCGCGCTGATGGAGTTCGTCTTGGAGTTTTCCAGAATAATCCTGCCCTGTGGAAATTGCGGCGTGAGCTTGTCAAAGTGCGTCGGTTGCGTCCACTCCTCGACGGATTGGCCTTCGAGACTTGTGACCGTGTCAAGCGACAGAAACTTCTCACGCTGCGCTGGTAATCGAACTGTTCCGTCAATCTTTTGGCCAGGGCGCAACTTATATTGTTCAATAAGGGCGCGCGGAACGGCTACGTCCTCGGGGAGAGGCAAAAAATTGAATTTTGGCCAGCGCAATATGGCAAAGGAGTCGCTGACCTGATCCAGGAAACCTTCTGCAGTGACAGTTGCGCCGTCGCCGCTTAACGTTGTGCGGACAATATCGAGGATGTGCTGATGGCGAGAGCGCGCGGGATGCAAAAACAAATCCAAATCACGCGCCAACGCTTTTAGTTTTTTTTCCGAAAACTCTTGCAGCTCATTTAGATCAAGCGAGCGAACGGTTGTAGCGGCGGCTGTGCTAGCCGCCTCGTCAGCGGGCGATCCCCTTTCGCCAGACTTTGGCGTGGCGCGCACGCCTGCCTCCGAAGTTTCCGTCTGCGGAATCGATACCTCTACCTTTTCGTCCATGATTGCTGTTCCCAAAGCGCAGCGAGAAAATGCGCTTGCTCCATCAGCGCCGCACGACTGCAGTCATTCCAGACCACGTGGTTCGCTCGCGCGATTTTGTCGTCGAGTGGCATTTGTGACTTAATCATCTGTTCAGCTTCGGTGTTTTTGAGCGACATTCGTTGTGTCAGCCGTGCCAACTGCACCTTGTAGGAACAGGCCACCACGACCACCCGGTCGCAGAATGCTTCACCGCCGGTTTCATAAAGGAGTGGAATGTCAGCAAAGAAAAAATCGGGAGAATTGCGATGCCTTTTCGCCTCAGCCCTCCATTGGCGGCGAATCCGCGGATGGAGGATCCGCTCAAGCGCACGTTTCTTAGTCGCGTCGGCAAATATTATTGCTCGAAGTGTCTCTCGATTCAAGTCCCCGTTGCGTGAAAAGACGCCGGCGCCAAACTCCGCACGAATTTCTTGCTTCACCTCTGGAAGCTGGACCAGAGTGTGAGCTGCCTGGTCGGCATTGAAGAATTTCGCTGCGGGAAAGATCTCGCGGAGACATTCGCAGAAGGTGCTTTTACCTGTGGAAATTCCGCCCGTGATCCCGATTGAAGGCATTTGCGAACCTCACCGCGGCGTGATGCCTTCGGCAAGATCAACATGGAAGGTCTGCTTCACTTTCGTTGTGCCGAAAGTTAATTCCGCAGCGTACTCTCCGGCAGGGAGAAGCCGCTTTGGGTCGTCTCCGCCGTATTCCACGCTGACGTCTTTGGTCGGCCGCAAGTCCCAGTTCAACCGAGTAAAACCCGGCGTCCCAGGCGCTTTCAGGTTTGCGACCGGTTGTCCGGTTGATTTGGTAACGGCGATTTTGATTTCATCACCAGTAAACTCGCGTACCCACACCGTGAACAGTGCACCCTCGGGCGGATTTTGGCCGCGATAGATCCCCTTGCCGTTGGAGTCTGCAAAACCTGGTTGGAGATAAGCGCCGGTGACAGAACGCACGCTAAACAATTGGGCCGGCTTCGCCGCGACCTCCGGGGTGAATTCTCGAAATGGCACGGTGTCGTCAAGGATGGCAATGCTGCGACCGTGCGTCGCGATGACAAGGTCTGATGTGCGGGGATGAATCTGGATATCATCCACGCGGACCGAAGGAACATCGCCAATACGCACCCAATGGGCCCCTTGATCGAAGGATGCGAAAACTCCGAAGTGCGTGCCCGCGTACAGCAATCTTGGAGCGACCGTGTCCTCGCGCACGATTTCGACTGGATTACCCGAAGGAAGGTCACCCGTGACCGATTGCCAGCTTTTGCCGAGGTCGGCCGTGCGCAAAATCATGGGGCGATCGTCGCCAGAGCGATAGGCATTGGTTGCGACGTAAGCGACGTTGGCATCAGCATTGGAAGGCTCAATGCGCACCATCCATTGGCCGCGTGCCGGCTCGGGCAAATTGTTCGTCAATTCCGTCCACTTGCCACCCTCGTTCTCTGTAACCCAGAGCCGCCCATCATCAGTCCCAGCCCACAACAGGCCGGCGCGCTTCGGCGATTCAGCAAGCGAAAAGACGACGCCATAATTTTCCGCGCCGCTGCCAGTGGCGTTTACTTTGGTTGGATCATTGTACGTAAGGTCGGGACTGATCACTGAATATTTTTCCATCCGATCAGTCAGTTTAAAGACGCGGTTGCCACCCAGATAAATCACTCCCGGTTTATGCCGGCTCATTATCATTGGCGAACTCCAGTGGAAGCGATAGCGCGGTTGGCCTTCAGCCGGCTCGGGACGCAAACGGCGTATCTCGCCATTTCGCAAATTGATCCGGTGCACTTCGCCCTGCTGGCTCTCAGCATAAAACGTGTCCTGATCGGCCGGATCGAATAGAACGTAAAAACCGTCGCCTCCGGCCAGCGCGGTCCAATCGCAGTTGCGAATGCCTTCCTTGCTCTGCACGCCGCTTGGCCCAACCCAGTTTTCGTTATCCTGAAGTCCGCCTGCAATTCGGAAAAGCGGTTTCGTGTCGTCGAGCGAAATTCGATAATATTCCCCAGAAGGAATTTTGTTCAGATGGTCCCAGTTCTTGCCGCCCGCAAAACTTTGATAGAGGCCACCATCGGTCCCCAGTAACAAACGCTGGCAAACTGCCGGTTTCGGCGGCTTGTTCTTGTCTTCCGGTTTGGGCGGCTTTGGTGGCGGCACAGTGCCCGGTTGAATTGCTAGCGCGTGGCAATCGGGATGAACTTTCTCACTAAGATCTTCACGGAAATTTTTTCCACCGTCGTCGGAAACAAATAGTGCAAAACCGAGAAGATAAACGCGCTGGTCGTTGGCAGGGTCAATCCGAATCTGACTGAAATAAAATGGCCGCGGATCCATGGCGCTTACGCGCGTCCATTTTTCGCCTCCGTCTTCAGATCGAAAAACGCCACCTGTTTTGCTTCGCAGATCATCCAGCTTGCCAAATCCTCCTCCGTAGCTTTGCACGACTGCCATGACGATCTTTGAATTACTCGCGCTGATCGCCAAACCAATGCGGCCGGTTTGGGGCGGCAGGCCGCCGCCAAGCTTTTTCCAGCTTGCACCGCCATCTGCGCTCTTAAAAATTCCGCCAATGTCTTCGCCCCCAGTCACACTGGGACCGGAAGTGAAACTCCACGGCGTCCGTTGTCGCGCATAAAGTGCAGCGTAGACGATTTCCGGGTTCGTTGGGTCAATCATCACGTCTCCGCAGCCTGTACGCGCATCGTGCGGAGCAGCTGCTTTCAAGATTAGTTTCCATGTTTTGCCCGCATCAGTAGTCTTGAATAACCCCCGCTCGCCGCCGTCTTTCCACAAATTCCCCATTGCCGCGATATAGGCGACCTCGGGTTCCTTTGGATCGACAACAACGCGCGCGATGGCGCGGCTCTCTTTCAGTCCGATGTTCTGCCATTTCTCGCCGCCATCGGTCGATCGATAAACGCCGTCCCCCCAATCAGACGAATTGCGATCGTTGGCTTCGCCGGTCCCTACCCAAATGACATCGGAATCGGAAGGCGCAACCGCGATCGCGCCGATTGAGAGGATTGGTTGTTTGTCGAAGATCGGGTCGAATGTAACTCCGCTGTCATTGGTTTTGAAAACGCCGCCGTGCCCGAGTCCGACATAGAAAACAAACGGATTACGTAGATCAATCGCAATATCCGAGACGCGCCCGCCCATCACTGCTGGGCCAATCGAGCGCGCTTTCAGATTTTTGAAAAGCACGTCGGTAAGTTGCGGTGGAGTTGGCGAAGAAGTCGGTGTTGCAGACGACGACAAGAAAGCGGTCGCACTAGGCGAAACCGTTGGCGATGTGCCAGCGGTCGGGGCGCGGCCTGGCGGTGTTTCCTCTTGTCCCGGCAAACTCGAAATTAGCCAAATCCAGGCGAGCAAAGCGCAAAAAGAAATAGATCGGGTAGTCATAGGCCAGCAGAATTTAGCGAAGAGGGGTATCTTTGCGATGTTGGAAATGCGCGTATCGTGCAGAGCTTATGACGCAGCAAGTTTTGGCGGAAAAAGTCGGTGTGGTTTTCGGCGTGGCGAACAAGCGCAGCATTGCATGGGCGATCGCCAAAGCTTGGGCCGCCGCGGGTGCGCGCCTGATTTTTAATTATCAAGGCGAGCGGTTAAAGGAAAACGTCGAGGAACTGGTCGGCGAATTTGGAGAGCAAACTCCGTTGTTTCCCTGCGACGTGTCCAGCGACGATGAGATTAGAGCGTTTTTTGAAAATGTGCGGAGCGAAACCGACCGCGTCGATTTGATGCTTCACTCGCTTGCTTTTGCTCCGCGCGAAGCGTTGGAAGCCGACTTTGTGAGTACAACGCGCGAAGCGTTCCGTGTCGCACACGATATCAGTGCTTACTCGCTGGTAGCGCTCGCGCGCGAAGCGGCACCGTTGATGACCAATGGGGGCAGCATCGTGGCCATGAGCTATTATGGCTCGCAAAAGGTCGTGCCCCACTACAACGTCATGGGCGTGGCCAAGGCAAGCCTGGAAGCCAGCACGCGTTATCTTGCCTATGATCTTGGTCCGAAAAAAATCCGCGTGAACTGCGTTTCCGCAGGGCCAGTTCAGACGCTCGCCGCCCGCGGCATCAGTGGTTTCAGCGCGATGCTTAAACATTATCAGGAGCGCGCGCCGTTGAAACGCAGCTGCGATCCAGCTGAGTTGGGCGCCACCGGAGTTTTCCTCGCGAGTGATGGAGCCGCGGCGATCACCGGCCAGGTCATTTATGTCGATGGCGGCTACCAAATAATGGGCATGTGATCGGGTTCTTGTTCTTATTCCTGCTCATGCTCGTGCTCTTGCTCGTAATCGAACGACAATCCATCAAGCACGATCACGAGCATGAGCACGAAAAGCACTGACCCGTGATCGCACGGATTTGGCACGGGTGGACAAAACGCGCGGACGCGAAGGCGTACGAGGAGATGCTGCGCGAGGAAATTTCCCGAGCATCGCGGCGCGCAAGATTGATGGATACCGCGGCGGGGAGTTGTTCCTCCGTGAGGATGATGACGAAATCGAGTTCCTTACGCTTCTCCGCTTCGACTCCATGGATGCGGTGAAAGAATTCGCCGGCGCGGACACGAGCAAGCCGGTAATTTTTCCGAAAGCTGAAGCGCTCATCACACGGATGGAGCAGGCGCGGCATTACCGCATCGCGATGGCGGAGGAATTGTAGGGCAGGCGCTCCGCCTGCCATCGCTTCGGCTGACAAGCCGAGCGCTTGCTCTGCAACTGGCGCGCGCGACCTTTATCTGTATGGAGCTCGCTTCGAAGCTTCGAGAGATCCTAGGCAACGAGATTGTCGCAACCGATCCGGACATGCTTGCTGCACACAGCGGCGACAAATGGTTCGCGGCACAGCAGCCGGAAGTTGTCGTATTCGCAAGATCCGCAGATGACGTCAGCAAGCTGCTACAATGTGCATCGCGCGAAAAAATTCCGGTCACGGCGCGGGGCGGCGGATTTGGTTATGTAGGCGGATGCGTCCCCGCGCGTGGCGGGATTGTCTTATCGCTTGTCCGGATGAATCGGATCAAGGAAATCAGTTTTGGCGATGCGGTTGCAATAGTTGAGCCGGGTGTGTTTACCGCAGATCTGAAAGCGGCGGTACGCGCACAAAAATTGTTTTATCCGCCTGATCCGGCGAGCATGAAAGATTGCACTATCGGCGGAAACGTGGCGACGAACGCGGGGGGACCGCGGTGTCTGAAATACGGCGTAACGCGGACTTATGTCATCGGCCTCGAAGTAGTGCTGGCAAACGGCGACGTAATGCGGACTGGTGGACGCGTCCACAAAAACAAGACCGGATTCGACTTGATCGGTCTGTTTGTTGGCTCGGAAGGACTCCTCGGCGTGGTCACCGAGGTCACGCTACGTTTGCTCCCTCTTCCTCCAGCGCGCTCTACCCTGTCGGCCGCCTTTGCCACAGCCGCGCAAGCAGCTGAGGCAGTGCAGGCGATTTTCGCCGCGGGATTTCTTCCATCGTCATTGGAAATTGCTGATCATTTCACGCTCGAAGCAGCGCGACGCGACCTCGGCAAAGTGATCGTCCCCGAGGGTAATGCACACCTCCTGGTCGATCTGGATGGACAAGAGCAAAGCGTCCTGAGCGAGTCCGCAGCCATTCGCAAGTTGCTTGAAAAACGGAAACCAAAGGCGCTTGAGATTGCCACGGGCGAAGAAAATTGCGAAAAACTTTGGGCATTGCGCCGTCAGTTCAGCAACTCACTGCGTGCTACAGGTTTGACAAAATTGAATGAGGATGTGGTCGTACCACGCAGCCGCTTGGTGGACCTCATGGAATTTGCAGAGTCGCTACAGTCAAAACACGGATTCCCGATGGCGTGCTTTGGTCATGCCGGTGACGGCAACATTCACGTCAACATCATGGCGGACCGGTACAACCGCGACCCGGCCGTTCGCGACAAAGTCCAGCGCGCACTCGACGATCTTTTCGCGCAAGTGTTGGCCTGGGGCGGCGTAATTACCGGCGAGCACGGAATCGGCTTAGCCAAAAAACGTTGGTGGCCGGAGGCGACCAGCGCCGTCGTGCGCGAGGTGCATCACAGACTCAAGGAAGCGCTCGATCCGGATGAAATCTTGAATCCGGGAAAGTTTCTCAACGGCGAGGACTCTCCACCGCGTGAATAGCGGCATTTGATTCACCTCTCCCCTTTCGCAAAGGGGAGAGGATTGAGGTGAGGGGTTTAAAACCCAGCACGCGGCACAGTTTGTCGACTAAACCCTCACCCTCCCCCTCTCCCTGTACAGGGCGAGGCGACCCATGCCGTCTATTCCTTCTACTCGACCACCAAACTGCTAAACGCTGTCCCGGTAAACACTCACGCTCTTGCAGTTGACTATCCCGGATCAGCGTCGAGATTACGTGACTACTATCGGGCGCATCTGAATTGGACGTGACTGACGCGCATCCGCGTCCTGGCGAACGAACCAATAAGAAAGACCAAACGTCTTTTCATTTCGCGCTGCCTTAACGTTAAATGAAACCTGGAAAATTTACTCACACGATTGCAGTGATCCTTTCGTCGATCACATCTCTGTTCGCACACGGGACAGCTTCGAAGGCGGAACCGGCAAAAAGCAAGTTCAGCAAGAAATCTCAGAAATCGGGCGAGGATCGTACCTTTGATGTTAGTGCAATCGCCTTCACGCCTGGGCAGTTGGCTGGAGATTCGCCCGAGCCGGGACAGCGTTTCCCCTGGAAGAAAGATATTGTAACAACCATCTTTTGGATCGGCGAGAAACCGGCCCCAAAAAATCCCGTTCCAAATCGGGTAAGCTCCTGGGACCCGCAGTGGACCAAAAATTATGGCGGGGTTGACGATCCTGATCCCGCTCATCGCAGTAATTACACTCCCGTAAACTTCACGCCGCGACTGAATCCGTTTTACTGCGCGCTTCCGTATAACGACAAAGCGAAGGAGGGGCATCGCCCCGAAGCGCCTAGTGTTGTTCCCTGGTTCAATGAAGCCTATCAAGGTCCCGCTGTTTCGACGTGCAAAGGCCGCTGGGTGGCGATTCGCAAAGGTAATCGCGTCGCGTATGCCCAATGGGAAGACGCTGGTCCATTCCGCACCGACCATTGGCAGTACGTTTTCGGTAACGAACGGCCAAAACCCAACCTAAACAAAGGCGCCGGTCTCGATGTCTCGCCTGCTGTCCGGGATTTTCTTGGGCTACAACCAACAGATGTGACGGATTGGAGGTTTGTGGATTTCAGTGAAGTGCCGCGCGGACCGTGGTCCACTTTAGGAGAAAACAATACTTTCGTGATCAACGATCGTAAGAAAGGCGCGACCCTGGTCGAACAACTGGGAACAATACTCCCACACTAGACGATTTTTCTGTAGGGGAAGCTGACAGCTTCCCTACAGGCTACAGGCTGCATCGGCCAATCCACGCGATCTTTCGCTCGCGAGCGATTGAAAACGTGAATGGACAATCGCAGCGCTCTACGCCTCTTTTTTTCGGCGATTTTCATTGCAGCTATTTTCAGGGTCCCCTTCCCAATCAGGGCGGCCGCCGAGAGCGGCACGCTCCTCACTGGCAAAGCCGCGATGGGCGATTGGAAGAGCGATGCGCCAGGAGTGCGACGAAAGATCACCGTTCAGGATTTACCTCCGCCAAGCTCAAACATTCTGGCAATCAACCGGGCGCGGGTCGTTAATCGTCCAGCCGGTGTGCCGCTTCGTGTGCCGCCCGGTTTTAAAATCGAACTGTACGCCGAAGGTTTTCGCGATCCACGATTTCTCCTCACTGGGCCGAATGGCGACATCTTTGTCGTGGAGAGTCGTGCAAATCAAATCAAAGTCTTGCGCGACACCAACGGCGACGGTAAGCCCGACGCGACCGAGACTTTTGCAGAACGCGATCTAAACAAACCGTTTGGCATCGCGTTTTATCCGCTAGGGGACGATCCGCAATTTTTATACGTCGCGAACACTGACGGCGTAATTCGATTTCCGTATCGCAACGGCGATGTCAAAGCGCGCGGCCAAGCCGAAAAGCTCGGCGCACAACTTTCCGGTGGCGCGGCGCGACTACGCAGCGGCGGACACTGGACCCGCGACATTGTTTTCTCACCGGACGGGAAAAATATGTACGTCTCCATCGGTTCGCGCTCGAATGTCTCCGATAACGCCACGGAAGCCGATCGCGCGCGCATCTTCGAGTTCAACCCTGATGGCAGAGATCGAAAAGTTTATGCGTGGGGAATTCGCAACGCGGTAGGAATCGCGTTTCGTCCCGGCAGCAACGAGCTTTGGATGAGCACGAACGAGCGGGACGAGATCGGCGAGGATTTGCCTCCCGACTACATCAGCAGTGTGCGTCCCGGCGGATTTTATGGCTGGCCGTGGTTTTACATCGGAAATCGTCAGGATCCGCGCCACAAGGGAAAACACTCTGAACTTGCCGATAAAGTCATCGTTCCCGATGTGCTCGTGCAGGCGCACTCGGCCACGCTCAATTTGTGCTTTTACACCGGCGATCAATTCCCAGCCGAATACAAAGGCGACATCTTCGCCGCCTTCCACGGTTCATGGAACCGGATGAAACGCACCGGCTACAAAGTCGTGCGGGTGCCGTTCGATCATTCGACCGGCAAAGCGCGCGGCGAATACGAAGATTTCGTGACCGGTTTCGTCTCGCCCGACGGCAAAGTCTGGGGACGCCCTGTCGGAATAACCGTAGCCAAAGACGGCAGCCTCCTGATCATCGAAGACGGCAACGGCACCATCTGGCGCGTAAGTTACGCCAGATAGGCTGAGGCTTGCCGCCGGCGATCTTGCACTTAATCTGCCTTAACGCAGCATGAAGATTGGTTTTGCTCAAATTAACGCGACCGTAGGAGATTTAAGCGGTAATTGTGAGCTGATCATCGGCGCTTATGAGCGACTCGCTGCCGCCGGCGCCGAATTGGTGCTGACTCCGGAGCTGGCGATCACGGGATATCCGCCACAGGATTTGGTTTTTAAGTCGCGCTTTGTTTCGGAAAATCTCGCGATCCTGGAGAAACTGCACGCTCGCGTCGGAGACGCGGCGTTGCTGGTCGGATTTGTTGATCGCAACGAGGGGCGCGGCAAACCGTTTCGGAACGCGGCGGCTTTGCTCGAGCGGGGCAAACCGATCCGTAAGGCGTACAAGTCCCTTCTGCCGACCTACGATGTTTTCGATGAAGATCGCTATTTCGAGCCGGCACGCTACGTCGAGCCTTTTGAAGTTCACGGCAAAAAAATCGGCGTAACTATATGTGAGGACATTTGGACGGAACATTACCTGCCGCGACCGTTCTACGATGTCGAACCGGTGCAGAGTCTCGTGAATCAAGGCGCGGAGATCATCGTGAATCTAAGCTCCTCGCCGTTTAGTCTGCATAAACCGGCGATCCGTTATGAGATGGTGGCGGGACTCGCACGAGCTCATCAACGGCCAATTTGCTACTGCAATTTGGTCGGCGGTAACGATCAACTGGTGTTCGATGGCAATTCGTTTGCCGTGAGTTCTGCGGGCAAATTGATCGCGCGACTCGCCGCCTTTCGCGAAGACGAGAAAATTGTCGATACCGATTCGACCGCGACGATTGAATTTCGGGAAGGCAAAGCGGCTGAGGAACTCTTTGCCGCGCTTTCGCTGGGTGTTCGCGACTATTTTAGAAAGTGTAATTTTCATTCTGCCGTCGTCGGCCTCAGCGGCGGAGTCGATTCTGCGGTCACGGCCGTCATCGCGGTCGACGCACTGGGAGCAGAAAACGTCACCGGCATTTCCATGCCAAGTCCCTACTCGTCGCGCGGGAGCATCGACGACGCGCGGGCGCTTGCGCGCAATCTGGGAATTAAATTCCTCGAAATTCCGATCACCGAAGCGTTCAGGGATTTCAAATCACAGTTCAAAGAAATCTTCAAAGGACTCCAAGAAAACGAAACGGAGGAAAATATGCAGCCGCGCCTGCGCGCGATGACGTTGATGGCGCTCTCGAACAAGTTCGGTCACCTCGTTCTTAGCACTGGAAACAAGAGCGAACTCGCTGTCGGCTATTGCACGATTTATGGCGACATGGCGGGCGGCCTGGCAGTGATCAGCGATGTTCCGAAAACGATGGTTTACGACCTGGCGCGCTGGATCAATTCCGACTATGCAGCGCGAATCGGCCGGAAGGGCGACCCCCCTTCGCCAGGTTCCGGCGTGGCAGGAATCATTCCAAAATTGACAATTGAAAAAGCGCCTAGCGCGGAGTTGAAGCCGGACCAGAAAGACCAGGACACCTTGCCGCCGTACGAAATTCTGGATCAGATCCTGCAGCTTTACGTCGAAGAAAACTTGAGCGCGCGCGACATCATCGCCCGGGGATTTGACGAAAAAACTGTTCGCTGGGTGCAGCGCCGCGTTGATCTCAACGAATACAAGCGCGAACAAGCCGCGCCCGGATTGAAGGTCACCAGCCGCGCTTTCGGCATTGGCCGCAAGATGCCTATCGCGCAAAAATACGTCGATTAACCAGGAAATTCTGCACCGTGCAGGAATCGAACCTGCATGACATTGCCTCTTTCATAGGTAAATCTCTCAGGTAGAGGTTGCAAGATTCTGCAATCTCATGCAGATTAACTGTCATGAAATGTCATGAAAATCCGAATCGCCGAAAACCGATCGTAATAAAGATTGGAAGTGCCTCTGTGAAGGTCTATCAGGGCAAATCGCGCGGCTACGATCTTTTCACGCTTGTCCATTATGCTGGAGGCCATCGCCAGCGCGAGACCTTCGCGAAATTAGACGACGCCAAGCGGCGGGCGCGGGAAGTTGCACACGCGATGTTGAATGGTCGCCTTGCGGTGTTGGAACTCACGAGCGCAGATCGCGAAAGCTACATCAAAGCAATGGAACAGTTGAAACCGCTTCAAATTCCGTTGCACGGCGCGATTGAAGAGTACGTTGCAGCGCGTTCGCATTTGCAGGACGAATCGCTTTTGTCAGCTGTGAAGGAACATGTCACACGTCGGCGGTATGTGATTGAGAAATCTGTCGGCGAAATCGTTGACGAATTGCTGGCTGCAAAACAGCACGACGAATTGTCGCCTCGATACCTTTACATGCTTCGCAGCGACCTCACCCGGTTCAAAAAGGCTTTCAAAACGAATATCGGTTCGATCACTTCGCGGCTAATCGAAGATTGGTTGCTGGCACAAGAAGTTACAGCCCGCACCCGCAACAATCTGCGCGCCTCTGTCATCACGTTGTTTAATTTTTCCCGATCACGCGGTTATCTGCCCAAGGGTCAACCGACCGAGGCAGACGACGTGCGGCGCGCGAAAGATCGCGGCGGCAAGATTGGCATCTTGAAGCCCAAACAACTGGCTGCGCTTATTCGCGAGGCTCCGGCAGAGACTAAACTTTATCTCACTATTGCTGCATTCACCGGAATGCGAGCCAGTGAGATTCTCAGACTTGATTGGAACGACGTGAATTTTGAGCGAGGGCATATCACCGTTGCTGCCGACAAAGCAAAAACAGCCACTCGGCGCTTGGTTCCGATTCAGCCGAACCTCATGCAATGGCTGACGCCATATCGCGGACGCGATGGCAAGGTCGTTAATCCTCGGGCTGATTGTCGTGCAATCGCGTTCGCAACGAAACAAGGGTTGGCGTGGCCTCACAACTGTTTACGTCATTCTTACGCGACATATCGTTTGGCTGGAGTTGCCGACACTGCCCGTGTTGCTTTGGAAATGGGCAACAGTCCGCAGAAACTCATGACGAATTATCGCGAGCTTGCCGACGAACACGACGCGAAGGGATGGTTCGCAATCGCACCGAAGCGCGCCAAGAACGTTGTCCAGATGCGCGCGGCTTAATCGTCGTAGTCCAGACCGCCGTCGTGTCGCCAGTTTAGATTCTCTTTCGGTTTCATTTTCGCCGCGCCTAGCCAAGTTTTATTCAGGGGGTCTCGTTCAGTCGGCGTGGTCAGACCAGTCGGCGGGGTAGGATCGAACGCTTGAAGATGATGTTTGATCATTCTCATGATCCCGGGACAGCGCCGATACAACTTTGAACAGGAAATGCCGACGTGGCGCGCGAGCATTTCACGTGTAACCCGTCTGTGATAACGATACAACCATGCGGCAGCAACCCTTAGGTCAGCGTAAGGACGCGAAAGCGCGGCGGTCGCGTCCGGATCAGGCTTGTAGGAGCGCGCCAGCGCAATGCTGACCAAAAAACGCTTCGCTCTAGTAGTGTCCGAACCAAAAAAACTGCGTAGTTTCTTCGTACGAAGTTTCTTGTTTTTCATCCGGAGCTTCATCCGACCGAATCGCTGCTTCAAAAGGGCGTACTCGAACGCACGCTTGTCGCCGGGAAAGTAAGCTCGACAATCTCGCAGACTCTTCTCCCTGGCGATTAGGTCAGGCAAAATTCGCCGACTAATTTCGAAGCGGTGACCGTCGCTCCGTGTGCCGTATTTGGCTGGAATCTTCTTGGCCTTACTCCATCGGCGGACAGTGCGGGGATCAACACCTTTCGCATCGGCGTAGCGCTGGACGTCGGACATTTTGCCCATTTTTGAGAAGTTTTCGCATTAAGCAGAATATTGCAAACCAGTGCGAAAACGGCCAAGTCGGGCGGCCTAATTAAAAAGCCCGGCGTGTGTCGCAAGCTGTCAATCAGTTTGCGGACACTCAACTACCGAATAGCCAACAACGAGATTCCGTACGTCAAGTTTGGTGGCGCTGTGCGATTTCTCGAAAGCGACCTCGACAACTATATCGCCTCGCACCGAATCCCGGCCAAAAAATGAAGACGGCGCAATCTAAATTTTGCCGCGAGCTTCTGCGCGAAATCAGCCCAGAAAATCTGGACCGGCAATTGAAGCGCGAGCAAATGCGAATCGACAGAGAGTTCACCGATCGCATTGAGCAAATTCGCAGACAAGACCACGCAGCGTGGAGCGGTTTTCCTTACAGGCTCATAACGCTCGGCAACGAATTAATCAAAGAAGGCGAAAGGCTGATGCGATAAGGCAGAAAAATTTCGCCGTGCCTCCGGCAAGGAAAAGCACGGCGAAAAAACGAAACGAACAGTGTCAAAGTTATCAAAACAGTGCGATGGCAGCAAGCCGGAGCGCGAGATGCCTGCGGAGTTATCAGTCACACCAGCCCCTTACTCTCCGCCACCGTTAACGCTGCTACCGTCACAACTTCAAGATTACATAGACGCCTCAGCGGAAGCTCTCAACGTTGACGTGGGTTTTATTCTGCTGCCATTGCTCAGCTCGCTCGGCGCTACAATCGGCATTTCGCGTTCGATTCTATTGAAAGCTGGCTTTGTCCAGCCCCCGAATATATGGACTGCGATAATCGCCCGCAGCGGAGCGCGTAAATCTCCGGCGTTAGAAGCTGGTTGTGTTGGCGTGATGAAATGTGAGCGCGGACTAATCCAGCAAAATAGGCAGGCCCAAGAGCAGTACGAAGAAGAATTAGCACAATGGCAAACTGAAAAACCAAGGAATCGTGGCCCGAAACCGGAGTCTCCCACAATCCTTACGTGCGTGATGGACGACCTAACGATGGAAGTCTTGGCCGATGTCCTAATTGCTAATCCGCGTGGCGTTCTAACTCACAAGGACGAACTGGCGCATCTTTTTGGAAGTTTCGATCAGTACAAGAACCATGCAAAAGGCTCTGACGTTTCCAGATGGCTCAGCTTGCACAACGGGGTTTTCATCGCCGTAGATAGGAGAACCGACAACAGGCACCACCGGATATGGCAACCGCGTGTCTGCATTTGCGGCGGCATTCAGCCAAAAATTCTTCGCCGCCTTCTCATAACGGAATTCTTCGAGCGTGGCCTGCCAGCGAGATTCCTGTTTGCGTATCCACCGTTTCGCCAAGACAAATGGAGCGAAGCAACGATCCCTGACAAAATTCGTGATGCCGCACTGAGTTTGTCTGAGGAGCTTTGGTTGTCACAGCCCAGCCGTGACGAGCACGGTCAACCGAGTCCAAAGTTGCTGTCTTTAGACGGCGACGCCAAAACGGTGTTCATTGACTTCTACGACGAGTGTGGCGCCGCGACACTCGAAGCCGGCGAACAGGAGGAAGCCGCTTGGTCCAAGCTCACCGGATATGGCGCACGCCTTGCCTTAGTAGGCCAACTGGCGCACGATCACAACGCCGAAGTCGTCACTGGCAAGATCATGCAGGCTGCATGCGAGCTGGCCCGCTGGTGTGGCAAAGAGGCGGTGCGGATTTACGCGGAGCTTGCAGAAACGCAGGAGCAAAGAGAGCGGCGCGAGCTAATCGAATTCATCGAACGCCGTGGCGGTGCTGTATACGAGCGGGAAGTGATGCAGTCCCTTACGCGATTGAAAAACGACAAGGAAGGAACTGCGCGAGAATTGACCGCGCTGGTGAAAGCAGGACGCGGCAAATGGGAACCGGTCAACCACAGCGGGGGCGGCAGACCGGCACGTAAATTCCGCCTAAATAGGGCACCTATATCTACACAATTCGGCGTTTCACAAGCGAAAACGAAAAATTCTGTAGATGTAGATAGCACTGACATCAAAAAAACACGCCTTCCGGTAGAGCGGGAGAAAGAGTTCGAAAAAAACAGTCATCAGGTCACGACAAACCTACGCGAGTTTTTCTGACTCCTCATGGCATCTACATCTACACAACTTCCTGAGCCACGATGGGAAAACGGCAAATTCAGTAGATTTGAAGGCGGCCTTTGACGATCATGGGACTACTTAATTACACGACTTCAATCTCTACCGAAAAGACTGTCAACGAGATTCAATCTGCGCTGGCGAAAGCCGGCGCGCGCGCGGTTTTGCATGAATACGACGGATTCGGGCACGTCGCGGCGCTCTCATTCAGAATCCAAACGCAATTTGGCGAGATTGCTTTTCGGTTGCCGGCCAACATCGAAGCGGTCAAGAGGATTCTGAAAAAGCAGGCGCTTACCGGAAAAATCCCGCGACGTTACGCCGATGACATTGACCAAGCCACACGAACGGCGTGGCGGATTCTCAAAGACTGGCTTCTGGCGCAGTCGGCCTTGATCGAAACTGGCATGGCGACGGTTGAACAAGTTTTTTTGCCGTACGCTCAGAACGCTTCCGGTTTGACCCTGTACGAGGCTTTGATTGAGAAAAAGTTCGCTGGCTTGGCGCTGCCCGCTCCAAAGGATTCCAAAGTCGTGAGATTGCAGGAGGCTGGAGCTTGAACTTTGGACGAGTCTGGCCTGCAAGTCACGCAAGTTCGAAAATTCAAATCGAAGCCGCTGAGCATCGGCTTCAGCTTTTCAAGTTTACATGGCCGGTTATTTGTAGTCACCAATGAATCAAAATCAGGAGTCTTCTATAAACGCTTCCCGAAATCCGGAGGTCATCCGACTCACGCCCAAATTTTATGAGCGGTGGTTTGAATTCAATAAACGCGCGCAGTGGTGATGATAGAAGCAAGAGCATTTGGTGAACGAGAGAGCGCCGACAGCATGACAGCAGCGGCTGCTCGCTTGGGCGTTCCTTTATCCGTGATTAAGTATTGCAAACGGCAGGGCTGCCCTGCATTTCGGGGGAGCCGTGTTTATCTACGACCACTTGCAGAAATGATCGCGTGCGGTGAAGCCGAGACCGATACAATTCTGTTTCCGATTCCGGCAGGCTCCGGAGCCAGCCCAAAAACGATATCAGAGTTTCGCGAATTACTACGCGTATCGATCCGCTGCGGCTTCCTGCAAGCATCGGAAATATTTGAAATTCTGATACAACAAGTTATTGAGCGTTTGGATAGTACATCGCGCGCTGCAACCTCAGCACGTCCAAAGCGCGAATTAGAAGAATTCGACAAACTGACTCACGCGATCCACATAGGCTTTGGAGTCGCGAGCTGCCTACTTGATGGCGACGCGACCGACAAATATTTGAGACGA
The DNA here is from genome assembly GCA_003218475.1 of Verrucomicrobiota bacterium. Taxonomy (GTDB): domain Bacteria; phylum Verrucomicrobiota; class Verrucomicrobiia; order Chthoniobacterales; family UBA10450; genus Udaeobacter. Next base: position 54,246 of record QHNR01000071.1, read on the forward strand.
TCCGCTGCGGCGTTAGAGCGAGCGAGAAAGAAATTGTTTCAGTCACACTCCGTGCGGCGGGCTTGCAAATAATTTGTGTGTTCCGTCTTTCTGCAATGATTGACTGTGCCGCCTAACGAAATCCGGCAACCACGTTGCAACGGACGCCCCTTCATCGCGGAGCTACGGATTGCTACTCCCTAGAGCTCCGGTGACGCGCGAACGGAGTACCCGCCTAAGTGCGTGCCCGCATGCTAAACTTCCGCGGGTAATTTTGAGCCTTAGCTCTTCTCAATCCTTCGTTTCGGATCAGCCGCGCGGAGGCATAAAGATAGCAATTGAAGCGAAAAGGAAGACTCCGGGAAAAATGACGCGGCAGTAGCGATCAATTCTTACCGCCCGCTTCTTCTTCTGGGTGTTATCGAGGATGATGGTGGCCACAACCTCGATGAGGGAAAAGAAAACGAGCAATGTGCAGGCTAGGATAAAGACATCCAGTCGCGTCATGTATGGTAACAGCGGTAGCTGGCTGTCGATGGCGAAACGATAAGCAATCAACGTCAGCATTGAAGTCATCGCGATGCTGACCTGAGAGTTGGCGTTAATCGGATCGATCCAGAAAACGGCCCACGACATGATCACGATCAGGACGAGTGGAAG
>QHNR01000072.1 GCA_003218475.1 Verrucomicrobiota bacterium
AAACGACAAATTTGCGGCTGATTTCGAGGAATGGAGCCGCCGCTATCAAGCCGTGCATCCGGAATTCAGGTTCAAAATCGTCAATGACGGCTCCACGAGCGATGAAGATAAGCTGGGTGCGATCGGCGATATCAATTTTGTGGTCACGCGCGAGAACTTGAGCCAAAGCGGTCTCTTAGTCATCGCTGGCGACAACCTATTCACTGAGTCGGTGGCGAATTTTGTGGAGTGTGCGAGGGAAACCGACGCAACAGTAGCGGTCTACGACGTCGGGAATCTCGAAGCGATCAAAAAGTACGGCAACATTACCGTTGCTGCTGAGGGAATCATTACCCGGTTTGAGGAAAAACCGAAGAAGCCTCACGGCACCCTGGCTGCGATCGCTCTTTATTATTATTCACCTGCGGTTCTGTCTTTGCTAACGACGTATCTTGCGGCGGGCAACAATCCCGATCAGCCGGGCCGTTTTGTGCAATGGCTCTACACGCGCAAACCGGTGAAGACGTTTCAAATCAAAGGGAAGTGGCTTGATATCGGAAGCAAGGAAACGCTCGACAAAGCAGACGCAATCCTCGCAAGTCTTAAGACAGCATCGTAGCCAAGGCGGCCAGCCACGCCGTAGCCTTGGCGAAGGCGGCTCATTTCAATCGTCCTTCATCAAACTCGATCAGATCGAAATAAGTCCGAATATCCTTGCGACCTTCGCCGCCCGCCTCTTTGAGAAAATGGAGGAAACGCGCCTTTTTGGCAGCGGTGTCGGGATGCCGCGAAATCATGGCCTGGTTCCATTGTTCAACTGCTTCCGGAGAATGTCGGGTTCCGTTTTTCTGCACCCACTCTAGAATTGCGCCGTCCTCCTCCAACCTGTTGGCGATTTCTTCAAATGCGTCGCCGTCGAGTTTGAGAAACGCGAGCAAATGTTTATCGAATCCAACGGTTTTATAGTTGTAACCGTCAAGTAATCCTTTGCGGTGCAGCCTGGCCTTGTCGATCAAACGCGGCAGATGAACAAAACCGCCCAGCTTCTCGTAAGGACTGCGCGGATGCAGTCTTTGCATGGAGCTCGTTATTAAGTCGCAGGGAGAGGGCGCCGTGCGGCGTCTGGGAAATGGGACTCAGGAATTCTCGCGACGGCGGGTTCATGATCCTGCAGCAATTCTCCCTGTGTAATGCTGACGTCCCCGATGATGAGCTGGCCGGAAAACATCCCGCCTTTTTCCACCGTGATGCCCCTCGCCGTAACATCGCCTTCCAACGAACCCTTTTTGTGAACGGTCACCATTGTTTGCGCAATGATCTCTCCCGACATCTTGCCTCTGATCTCGATGCTTCCGGCACGAACTCTGCGGAAGCACTGAATGTGTGCTCTGCGATCAACGATGATATGTCGCGCGCTGATACGGCCGGGAATGTTGCCCGAGTAGTTGATCGTTGCAGTGTCGTCGCAATGCAGGTTTCCGCGCAGCCTTCCTTCGACCAAGGCGGATCGGCAAACCACGCTGCCCAGATCGCCTCTGCCAGTCAGATGCACGTTGCCGCGTGTTCGAATGCTTCGGCTGAAACCGCTCGTGATTTTGTAGTCACGCAGATCAATATGCGCGCTGCACGCAGGGCAGATTGTCGAGGTCGCCCCGCCACAGACCTCCTGTTTCCGTTTACATTCAAAGCACTCGACAATCGAACTGCGTTGCCGCTTCCAAAAATCCTCGAACCTGCCAAAAATGGAAGGGCTCTCCGGCGGGGGAGTTTCTTCTTTTGTCCGTAGTTTCAGGCCAGGTTTCGGAACGAACGGAGAAAAGGAGCGGCCGCACTGGCGGCAGATTGAGCTTTTCGCCGCCGCGTATTCCATCTGCTTGAAGCCACAATGCGGGCATTCCGCACTGACTTTTGCAGGCAACGGATTGGCCACTGGACCCTAAGCCAAGATTCTTTCTTTATGCGCGTGCGCCAAACGCTGCTTTGATGGGCTCGCTTGGCCGCACGACTTCAGGACGCGCTGTTGTCGCCTTTGCGGAAATCGCTCCGCTGGTGACTTCCGACTTCCCGATGAAAGTCGCCCCTTCCTCGATGATGAGGCGCGCTGCCTTCAAATCTCCCTGCAACGTGCATTTGGATTTTAGCTCGCAGCGCTCGGCCACGGTGATGTTGCCGTGCACCTTGCCATATACAGTGATCGATTTGGTTTTTATCTCACCCCGAATATCAGCGTTTTCACCGATTGTTAAAATGCCGTCAGAATTAATTTCCCCTTCGACCTTCCCGTCGATGAGAAGTTCCTTTTGGAACTTGATCGAGCCTTTTATTTCGACATCGCTCGAGAGGATGTCTTTGCCACCGTGATCTGCCATAGGATTTGGTTTTGGATTATGGATTATTGTTGGTGTTGGAGCTGGTTCTTCGCGACTCGCACGATGATTGTCGTCATCTATATCCGAATACCGTGGTTCTTCTTTGACCGGCGGCATCGGCTTTTGCGGGACGAATCTTTTGAGCATCCAGTAGATTGTGACACTCGCCGATGCCTGTCAACGGATTCTCGCTCGTGATTGCAAAATTTTTGTCGTCCTATCATTCAATAGCGACGCGGTAAAGTTTGCACGTCGCATTCTGTGCGGAAAAAACCAGAAACGGCGGGGCCTGGCCAGGCGTTCGATCCAACACGCGACACAGCGGGTGCGGAGGCAACGGCTGCTTCAGGACGGCTGCGGAATTTTGCGCCACGCGTTCGGAATCATATGCAAAAACCCACGCCGCCCCGTGTTTCTTTAGAATTTCGCGTGCTTTTTGTGAATCCTCGCAAAGAAAAAATCGCGCGCTATCTTCGATGCCGCTTAGACTTTCGTGCGAACTTCCGGCGACTCCAGGCTGCCCGCACCAATAAGCGATCGAGGGCGAAAGCCACCACGGCGCAAGGAACGGGCGCGTCTGTGCCGATTGCAAATTGAGAGCAAGGTCGCGTATTTGCGTGGATTCGTTACGCTGTTCCACGGTGCGGGCTAATTGCGTTTCATTTGGCCAGAGCCTTTCATCCCAATCGTGCAAAATCGGATACATCGACAATACAAATGCGATCCAAACTGCCGCGCGCGATTTGATTGGTGTCAGCAAAACCGGAAGCGCAAGTGCGAAGATCAATACAAAAAAGTATCCCCAGCGTGCCTGCCAGATGGTGAGAGCGTAAGTCGCAATGAGAATCACAGGCACAAACCACGGCGTCGTTTGTTCACTTCTTCTGCTGTTTCTGCTAACGCTCATCCAAATCAAAAACGGTGTGATAAGAAGAAAATACCCGCACCACCGCAACCAGATCGGATTTGCTGGCGAAACGTGCGCCAGTTCGCCGATGGTGCTTGCCCAGTTTTTGAAAATCGCGTTCGAATGGAAAATCGAGAGTGACGGGATGCGCCGCTCAATCAAAAGCGCGATGGTAATGATGAGTACAAAACAAAGCCACCCGGCACGCCGAGGTTTCGTTGGGAGCGCCTGTCGGTCTTGAAGCGCGCTCACGACTGTCACAAGCAGGAACAAAATGAGCGATTCATAAGCAGAATTCCAAATCGCCAATCCCCACGCGATTCCACTGACGACGTTCCATCTATCGTGATCTGTAGGGGCAGCCATGTCGGCTGCTTTCGTTCGCGAGCCCCACTCCGTGCAAATTGCGATCGTGACGAGCAGCATCGATAACGATTGATGATCGGGCCTGCCAAGCTCCGTCCCGTGGACCAGAATGGGACTAATCGCGTACAAGACCAACATGACCCAGCGATACCGAAATTTCATTCGCCGTGACCACCACCAGAGAAACCAGCCTCCAAGCAACGCTAGCAACGGCGAGATGAATGCTCCCGCCAAATCCAGCGTGCGCTCCGTGAATGGCTTTAGCAGAAGCGAAAGTCCGAGAGTTAGATAATCGAGTGGCGCAGTCGTATGTGGAGTTGTCCCTTGCGGGAAATTCTCAAAATCGTGATGCCGCACGATCAGCCCCGGCTTTGCATGGCACATCCGCACGCGCATCATGCGCGCGTAACAATCCGCATCGACGAAGTAAACGTTTCCCCCGACGAAGACGTCCTGATAATTCGCGCAGCGTGTTGCCAGGATCAACGCACTGAGAAGCGCGATTTCAATTGTGCTCACGATTGCGCGAATCACGTTCCCATCCCAAATTCGCATTGACTCCGCAATAAGTTCACCCGCCGCGGCGGGCAATCCGAAATTTTAGCTGACTGACCTGCCAAGGTTCCAGTGTTGGCCGCCGCGATATGCTATGCTTCAGTCCACGATCAATCCGGGTCTGTAGCTCAGCGGTTAGAGCAGGGGACTCATAATTCAAGAAAGAGTTTTTGCGCGGGTTTTCACCGGCTTGCACAGCGTCGCGGACGCTAGGCAATCGCGACCTATACCGTTCGCAGCGCATTGCGCAGAACCGCGCAGTTTTGCAGTGAAAAATCCTCAGGCCGTAGAAAACGACCGTGAAAACATTGCAGGCACGCACTTTGCGTCGTTTCGTGCCGAAACTTTTTTGTAAGGGCGTTCTTCCCCCCGCTTTTTTGGAGAGTTCTGAAAGCGTTTACCTACCGCCGGTTAGGAGTTGGACGCATTTTGATTGCACCCACTTTGCTACCGGCTTGCCCGGAAACGGCGCAGGTATTCGGGGTGCTTCAAACCATGCGTCTGATAAGCAGCTTTGAGTTGTCTCACCTCAGCAACGGCGTGGTGGAGTTTCCCCATAATACCGGCCCAATTCGCCCTTTCCCTGCGCTCGCTCAGTTGCTTTGCAAACTTTGCATTCGCGCCTGCTGGGGCGTAGCGGCGGTCTGCGAGCCAATCAAGCATCGCCCATTGTCCGCCCTCAAACGGGCAAGCCTTCTTCACGCCAGTTTGTGACCGTGCGCGGGCTAATTGCGTATTTGTTTGCAAGCTCCTGGTTCGTCCGAGCGATCTCCAAATATTTTTTGGCCCGCAATTCTTCGCATTGCTTGAAAACCTGGGTGAGCACGAAATCCTGTTCATCGTTCACGTCGTTCGCAACGGCCATCCCGAGGAGGCTCTGCTGAACCACGTCAAGCGCAGCATCCCATGATCGGGCACGGACTTGCCCACGCGGCCCAGAGAAATATCGACTCTGGAATGACGTACCTCACAACAGGAATAGTTTAAGCGAAGCAACGGCTATTGCGATCTGGAAAGCTCAATCCTGCTGCTATAATGCGTTGTACACAGTTGCATGCACGTTTACGAAGTCAGGCCGTACAAAGATCGTCAGGTCTCGAAGGCAAGTGCACCGGCAAAGTCCGGCGGCAAGGGAATGCCTTGGATCGCCCATTGATGCGCACCTTCCAGGCCTGCGGGCAATCTCAGCAGCTGGGGCTTCTGCCCGGGAACTAGCGTAACCTCGATGGCCGGGAGGTCATCCGTTAGTCCTTCGCTTGTCGCCTTGAGATACGCTTCTTTGCGCGTCCAGCCGTTGAAGAATGCCTCGCGCTGTTTCGACGCGGGAAGGGCGCGCAATTCACACAGTTCACGCGACGAAAAGATCCGCTCGGCCAGGAGCGGCCAATCATCCAGACGGTGAATGGACTCGAGGTCCACGCCAACTTCGCGCCCATGTGCCAGAGCGATGGCCACAATCAGGCCAGAGTGCGAGAGGTTGAAACGGAGGTCGCTGTTCAAGCCGGATTGAGCGAGGAAGGGCTTGCCGCGCGGATGATAGCCAAACGCCAACGTGACCGGCTCGACATTCAAACACGCTCCCAGGAGTTGCCGTAACAGGGCGCGGCCAAACACGAATTGGCGGCGCGGTTCGCTGACGCGGAATCGGTCTGCGCGCGCGCGCTCGTCCGGGCTGAGCTGGCAGTCGAGCGCCGTCAAGCGCGCCTCGTCGGAGGGTGCCCTTGCAATCCACACCTGGACTTCGTCGCTGCCGATCGAAGCCGCCGCACGATGCGCGACGGCGGAGTCTTCCCATTCATGAAACGAGATTTGCATGGGTCTTTCCGTTGCGGGAATGGGTCGCGCGTTCTTTTTCCTGGGCACGGTGGAGTACGGTTCCCAACGCCTTCGCCAACGCGGGCAAGTAGCTGGGTTTAAGCAGTTGCTCGTGCATCCCCGGAACCCGGTGGAATGAGACACCGCCGCGCGCCAGGTATCTCCAATACCACCGGAAGGGATTAATTCCGTCACTGACAAAGACATCCGCCGAACCCGGATACGGGTGGACCCGATAGGCAGACGCGATCGCGTGATAGTAATCGTAAAATCCCGGCACTTGAGGAGGCTCGCTGTCTTCCCGGAGTGGGGCTGCTACGAGACGCGGTTTGGAGCGGTTCCGAACCATCCAATACCGGAGCGCAGCCCAGCGCCCCCGAAAGTAATTGAGCCGCTCGCGGCGCGGCAATTCCCACCAATGCCGGAAATGAAACAAGCAGCGACGGGGGATGAAATAGGACATCGACAGCCCATAGGCGAACCAGGAAATTTTGCCGATTGGTGCGCTATCCAAAAGCGCGAGGAGTGCGACTCGCTCGCCAAGGCGATGAAGTTGTCGGGCCATTTCGAAAGCAATCAGTCCGCCCATCGAGTATCCTGCCAGATAGAACGGTCCATCGCGCTGGAAAGAGAGGATTTCCTTAACGTAGTGGGCAGCCATGTCTTCGACCGTAACGTGCCGTGCTGAATTGCCGTCTAACCCAACTGCCTGAATGCCGTAGGATGGTTGATCGGAAGGCAGAAGCTTGGCCAATTCCAGAAAAACATAAACATCCCCGAGCACGCCATGGGCAAAGAATAACGGCGGTTGGGAACCCGCCGGTTGTAGCGGCACCAGCGAACTCCATGACGGCGCCCAATTTTCCCTGGTGAGCCGGCGGGTTAGCGATTCGACCGTAGGCGACTGAAACAACGCCGCGATGGGCAGCTTGCGTCCGAGAAGCTTGTCGATTTCCGTCGCCAGCCGGGCGGCGAGGAGCGAATGACCGCCGAGCTCAAAAAAATTGTCTTGGCGGCCAATATCCTCCCGCTGGAAGAGTCGCCGCCAGAGCCGGATCAATTCCAGTTCCAGAAGGTTGCGCGGCGGCATCGCCTCCGCGCTGCCGGCTGGCGAAGTCAGCGTGGTGGGCTTGGGTAGCGCGTGACGGTCCACCTTGCCGCTTGGGGTCAACGGCAGTGCCGACAGAAATTCGACATGCGCCGGAATCATGTAGTCCGGCAACCTCGCCCTCAGAGCGGCTTTCAATCCTGCTTGGTCAGGTTCCCGGTTCCCGCTGGCCACGACGTAGGCCACCAGTTGTTTCTCTCCCGTGGCGTCTTCGCGCAAGGACACCAGGGCTTCGCTAACGTCCGCAGCCTCGCACAACACCGTTTCGATCTCGCCCATTTCGACTCGGAAGCCCCGGATTTTCACTTGCGAGTCGAGCCGTCTTAGGAACTCAAGATTGCCGTCAGGCTGCCATCGGACTTGGTCGCCGGTCCGATAGAGCCGTGCGCCTGCTCGCGAATTGAACGGGTCCGGGATGAACCGTTCTGCGGTCAGTTGCGGCTGGTTGAGATAACCGCACGCCACACCATCGCCGCCGGCATACAACTCGCCCGGCACGCCCACTGGCACCGGCTGAAGCGACGCGTCCAAAACATAAACCTGCGTGTTGGCAATCGGGCGCCCAATCGGGATGCTCGGAGCGAGCGCCCGCTCGTCCGCAGCCGTATAGCAGCAGGTGAACGTCGTGCTCTCGGTCGGGCCGTAGCCGTTGATGATCCGGCAACCGGCAAGTGCGCGCCGGGCTTTAAGCACATGTTGCGGCGAGAGCACATCGCCGCCCGCCAACAACTGCCGCAGCGGCTTTAGATAATCCACGTGTTCATCCACCATGAGATGGAACAAGCCTGCCGTCAGCCACAGTGTAGTGACACGATACTGGCGAATGGTTTCCCCAATTTCTCCGAGCGATGGTTGGCCGGGCGGCAGCAGGACAACGCGCCCGCCGTTGAGCAGTGCGCCCCACAGTTCAAACGTGGACGCGTCAAAGGAGAGAGGGGACAGATGTAAGAGCGTTTCTTCCGAGGTCAACGAAACGTAGTCAACCCCTTTGACCAGCCGCACCACGCCCCGATGCGGCACGACGACCCCCTTGGGCCGGCCGGTCGAGCCGGACGTGTAGCTCACGTAGGCGGGGTCTTCAGGACTGCTTGACCCCGCGGCACAAACCGCCCGGTCTGGCGGCGAGGCCAACAAATCATCCACCGTTGCGACGGTCGCGATGCCGGCGAGATTTCCCGTCGTTTTCCTGCCCGTCAGAATCACCTTGGGCCGCGCGTCGCCAATCAGGAATCGGAGACGTTCTTCCGGTAGGTTTTCTTCCAGTGCCCAGTAGGCTGCGCCCGCTTTGAGGATGCCGAGCAACGCCACAACCATCTCCAGGGAACGCTCCACGCAGAGACCGACGAGGACATCCGGCCCCACGCCGAGAGTGCGTAGATGATGGGCGAGTTGATTGGCTCGGAGGTTGAGTTCCCGGTAGGTGAGCGACTTCCCTTCAAACACCACCGCCACCGCCTCCGGCGTGCGCTCAACTTGCTCCTCAAACAACTGGTGGATGCATTTATTCCGCGGATATTCCCGCTCCGTCTGATTCCATTCCACCAGGACTTGATGGCGTTCCGCCGCCGGCATCAGGTTCAACTCACTGACGGACTTCTGCGGATCCTCCGTGATTGACCGCAGAAGTTCCGTCAGATGACAGCCCATTCTTGCCGTGGTTTCAGCGGTGAACAGATCGGTGGCATACTCGAACCGACAATTCCAAATCTCGTCCACGGCCTCGATAAACAACGTCAGGTCGTTCTTGCTGGTCCGGGTTTCCACCGGCAGCGGCCGGGCTTGGACTTGATCGAGCTGGAATGCGGGCAGCCCTTCTTCCAACAAAACAAACATCACCTGACAGAGAGGCTGATACCCGGGGGCACGTTCCTTGACCGCCATTTCGACCATCTGTCCGAAGGGCAGGTCGGCATGGCTGAAGGCTCCAAGGAGCGATTCACGCACCTGCCTCAGCACCTGTCGGAAACCGGAGCTTCCGTCCAACCGCACGCGAATAGGCAGGGTGTTCAGGAATAAGCCGAGCAACGATTGGATCTCCGTTCGCTCCCGGTTGGTGATCGGCGTGCTCACTATCACGTCCGTCTGGCCGGTGTAGCGATGCAGCCAGACTTGGAAGGCCGTCAGTAACACCGTGAACAAGGTTGTCCCTTCCTCGCGCGCCAGTTCCCGCAGCCGCATCACGACCGGGCCGGTGAGTCGGAAATCATAGACCGCGCCCCAGCCACTCAGCCGGATCGGCCGCGCCATGTCCGTGGGCAGTTCCAAGACGGGCGGCAACTCCTGAAGTTGCTCCCTCCAGTAACGACGCTGCTGCTCCAGCAGCTCCCCAGTCAACCGCTGTCGCTGCCACGTGGCGAAGTCGGCGTATTGCACGGGCAACTCCGGCAGTCCGGCCAGTTCCAATTCCCCGTCCGCCGCATAAAGTCGTTCCCATTCCTGGAAGAAAAGCCGCAACGTCCGCTCATCCTCGATGCTGTGATGAAAGGTGATCCCCAGCACATGTTCATCCTCGGCCAGTTTGATCCACACGATCCGCCACAAGGGCGCTTGCGCCAGATCAAACGGACGACGCGCCTCCCCCAGCAGTCGTTCCTCCAATACTGACTGCTTTTGACTCGGAGGCACTGCCAACAGGTCCACCTCCAGCCACGGCAAAGGAACATCTTTTGCGGCGGCCACCTGCTGCACGAGGCTTTCCCCGTTTTGCACCAGCGCGGTGCGCAAAACCTCGTGTCGCTCCACAATCGCTTGCAAGGCTCGGCGGACCCTTTCCCGATCCATCCGGCCAGACAGGCGAAAAGCGACCGGCACGTTGTAAGCTGCCAGATCCGGCAGCGTTTGTTGCAACAGCCACATCCCTTGCTGGGCAAATGACATTGGCAACGGCTGACGCCGGTCAGACTTTTCGATGGGGCGGTTGTTTTGGGAAAGCCCTGGCTGAGACTCCATCTGCCGGGCCAACTTCTCAATCGTGGGGTACTCAAGCAGCCAGCGCAGAGGTATCTCAATGTTGAGCCGACGGATGATCTGCGAGCCGATGGACATCGCCAGCAATGAGTGTCCGCCCAGTTCGAAGAAGTTGTCATGGATGCCCACGAGATCCCGTCGCAGAACGTCCTGCCAGATCTCCGCGAGTTTGGACTCCAGATCATTTCGTGGCGGCACATAGTCAGTGCCCGCAGCCAATTCCACTCCGTCCATCTTCTCCAATGCCTTCCGGTCCACCTTGCCGCTAGGGGTCAAGGGCAAGGCGGGGAGCACGAAGAAACGCGACGGAATCATGTAGTCCGGCAGTTTCTCCCCCAGCCATTGCCGCAAGGTTCCGATCGACATCTCGGATTGCTCCCTGCCAACGACAAAGGCCGCAAGCGTTTTGTCCCCGCCACCCTCGTTCTGGGTCACGACCGCGCATGCAGACAAGTCGGGATGCCTGCACAGCACCGCCTCGATCTCGCCCAGCTCAATGCGGAAACCACGGATCTTGACCTGATGATCCAGCCGCCCAATGAATTCGATGTTCCCATCTGGAAAATAACGAGCCAGGTCTCCCGTCTTATAGAGTCGCGCGCCTGGTCGCGAACTGAAAGGATCGGCAATGAACTTCTCCGCGGTCAGTTCCGGGCGGTTCAAATAACCGCGCGCCAAACCATCTCCGCCAATATAAATCTGACCGGGCAAACCGACCGGAACAGGCTGCTCGTTTTGGTCCAACAGATAGACCTGCGTGTTGGCAAACGGACGACCGATGGTGCGGGGGCCATTTACACGGCGCAACGCCGATGTGGAGTAAGTGGCGGCTTCCGTTGGGCCATAAAGATCGTAAACCTTCCTAACGCTAGGAAACTGATAAACCTGTTTCACCAACTCGACTACCAAGGGCTCGCCTGCAAGACACACAGTTCGCACTGAAGATGGTAGCACTTGGCGGCGCATCAATTCATTGATCGCCGACGGCACGGTATTTACCAAAGTCACCTCTCCGGAGGCGGGCAAATCAGGCAGTTGCAGTGCGTTCTCGGCGAGAATGATTTTTCCTCCCCGGCTCAACGGCACAAACATTTCAAAAACAGAAAGGTCGAAGCAGATCGACGTACCAAACAACACGCCGATACACTCCTCCGGGGAGAAAATCTCTTGCGCCCAATGGACCAGCGTCACCGGGCTGTGATGTTCGATCGCCACGCCTTTGGGCTTGCCCGTTGAACCGGAGGTATAGATTACGTACGCCAGATTCTGAGGTCCTACACCGCTATGAGGGGTTTCTGTCGGAGCCTCCGCGATCGTCTCCCAATCCGTGTCCAGGCAGACAATCGTGCAACTCGGAATCTCCGCGCCGAGATCGGCGCGCAACTGCTGCAGGGTCAAGAGCACCGGCACACGCGCATCTTCCAGCACAAAACGCGTTCGCTCTGCTGGGTAGGTGGGATCCAGCGGTACGTACGCTCCACCAGCTTTGAGGATACCAAGTATGCCAACCAGCAATTCCAGCGAGCGCTCGACACAGATCCCAACCAACATCTCCGGTCCCACACCCAGGGAGCGCAAGTAATGGCCGAGCTGGGTGGCGCGGACGTTGAGTTGTCGGTAGGTCAGGCGCTGATCTTCAAACACCACCGCGACCGCGTCTGGCGTGCGCTCCACCTGTTCCTCGAACAAGTGGTGTAGACACTTGTCCCGCGGATAATCCCGCTCCGTCCGGTTCCATTCCACCAGGATTTGCTGCCGTTCAGCCGCCGTGAGCAGTGGGATTTCGGACACGCGCTGGATGGGGTTGGCCACAACATTCTCCAGAATCACGCGCCAGTGTTCCAGCATCCGTTCCACGCGGTCGGCGTCGAACAAATCCGTGCTGTATTCGGCCACCGCCGTCCAACCTTCAGCGGATCGTTCCAGGGTCATGGAAAAATCGAACTTGGACGTGCGAGTGGTGACGAACCACGGCGAGGTCTCAATTCCCGGCAGCCGAAAATTCACCGCCGGATAATCCTGAATTGCGAAGGACGCCTGGAATAACGGCGTGCGACTCGCGTCACGCCGAACGTGCAGCAGTTCCACGAGTCGTTCAAACGGCATGTCCTGATTCGCGTACGCTTCCAAGGCGGTCTGCTTCACGCTGCGCAGCAGCTCGCGAAAGGTGAAGTCGTAGGGGAACGTAGTGCGCATGACCAGCGTGTTGGCGAAGAAGCCGATGAGCCCTTCCACTTCCACCCGCTGCCGGTTGGCGATGGGCACACCCACGATCAAATCGTCATGCCCCGTGTAGCGGTGCAACAAGGTCTTGAATGCCGCCAGGAGAATCATGAACAACGTCGCGCCCTCCTCCTGCGCCCGTGTCTTCAGTGCGGTTGTCAACTGGGGATCCAGCCGCCGCGAGCAGCGGCCCCCGCGAAACGACTCGGTCGCGGGACGGGCACGGTCGGACGGCAGTTCCAGCGGTTCGGGTTCGCCCGCCAGTTTTGTTTTCCAATAGGCGGTCTGCGTCTTCAGCGCGCCGCCCTCCAGCCAGTCCTCCTGCCACGCAGAATAATCGGCGAACTGAACCGGCAACTTGCGCACGGTCGCCGGGCGGCCCGAGGCCAGCGTTTGATACGCCGCGGCAAGCTCGCGGTAAAAATTGGAACGCGACCAGCCATCGGAGATGATGTGGTGCAACACGAGCAGCAGCACGTGCTCGGTGGGCTGCAAGCGTATCAGCACGGGGCGAAACAGCGGCCCGGCGGCCAGATCAAACGGGCGGCAACTCTCCTCGGCGAGGCAACGTTCAGCCGATGCTTTGCGAATGTCGGCCGGAATTGCTTCCAGATTGATCTGCCGCAATTGAAACGCGGACGATACGGCGACGCGTTGAAACAATTCGCCGTTCTCCATCGCGAAGGTCGTGCGCAGCATGTCGTGTCGCTGGATCACTGCACCGAAAGCCGCCTCGAGCCACGCGACGTTCAACGGGCCGACGAGGTGAAAGGCGGAAGGGCTGCAATACACTGGCGACCCCGGCGCGTAGTGATGAAGAAACCACATCCGTTGCTGGCCGCGCGACGCCGGATAAACTGCCACGCGCGGATGCTCTTCCATGCGCAGCGGCTGGGCACGGGGAATGACGCGCGATTCGCCGCGGGAAGCCGCTTTAGATTTTTCTTCGCCCAAGCGCCGAGCCAGCAGCGCACGCTGGCCAGCGTTCAATCCCGCCAGCCGTTGCTTCAAGGCGACCGGGTCTGATTTCGAGAGGGCGTTCACTGCACTCACGTTCCGCGCTGGTTAAGGTTTTGCAGTAAAACTTCGTTGCACGTTATCAAAGTCGCATCCCGGTTCATCCCGCTGCTGAGCAAGCCGTCCTCCGCCCGCAACGCCTGTAAAGTCCGAATCGCCCGGACTCGCTGCACGAAATTGAGAATACCTGGCCACGAGATGAATCCGACGTCCGACAGTCCATAGTGGCTGGCGGCAAAACTCAAACCGCTCCCGAAGAGCGCATCAAACTGTCTGGCCGCCAGCGACGCGCTGAACACGTCGTAAATGCCGATGAACGGCGTGATCGACCGGCGGCGGAGATGTTCGTGCAACCGGGTGCCGCTTGGGATTGTTTGGCTCATCGAAGATGTTTAGGAGTTTCTCGGTTGTATCGCTTGGGTTTTCAGAAAGCGCAGTTCAAAGATCGTTGAGCATTCTGGCTCTTTCCTCAGGAGGCAGTTTTTCCAACTCCGCCGCGAGCGCGTCAATTTCCGGTTCCTGCATCAGATCAAGTTTATTGGCCAGCAGCGCGGGCGTCGGACAACGGAAAATGGTCGGAACGGGTATTTGAAATCCCAGCGACTGCCCGAGCCGGGTCAGCACTTGCGTCGCGCGCAACGAGTTGCCGCCCAATGAAAAAAAGTTGTCGTTCCGGCCCACCTTCTCGCAGTTCAGCACCTCGCAAATCGTCGCGGCTACCAACCGTTCCGTGTCGGATGCCGGCGCTTCGTAAGCCACCCCCAGCGCCGTCGCGAGCCGGTCGGCCAGCCCGATCCGTTGAATCTTTCCGGTCCCCCCCTTCGGCACGTCGTTCACGAAAATGATCCGGCTGGGCACCTTGAATGTCGGCAATCGGTCGAGCGCGAACTCGCGCAACACCGCTTCGCAGGCCACCGCGCCGTTGTTCAGAACCACCGCCGCCGCGATGTCCTCCCCGAGCGACGGATGCGGCACGGCAAACGCCACCGCCTGCTGCACCCCAGGATAAGCCAGCAACACCTCGTCAATTTCGCGCGGCGCAATTTTTTCGCCGCCGCGATTGATGAGTTCCTTCAGCCGGCCGGTGATGAAGAGGTAGCCTTCCCCGTCAAGATGACCTTGGTCCCCCGTTCGAAACCAGCCGCGGCAAAACGCCGTCGCGTTGGCCTCTGGGTTATTCGCGTAACCGCAAGTCACGTTCGGCCCGCGGATGGCGACTTCGCCCGTGCGACCGCTGGCCAGCGTCTCGCCAGCCTCGTCGAGAATCGCCACTTCCAGTCCGGTCGCCAGTCCCACCGAGCCGGGCTTCCGCGCGCGCGGTGGCAGTGGGTTGCTGGCCATTTGATGCGCCGCCTCCGTCATGCCGTAGGACTCGATCACTGGAACACCGAATGTCTCTTCCAAGCCCGTCATCACTGGCGGCGGCAGCGCGGCGGATGAGGAGCGAATAAACCGCAGGGAACTCCGGACCGGCTGGATCGGCGGAGCCTGCCCTTGGGCGAGGATGGCTTGATGCATCGTGGGCACAGCCGAATACCAGCTCGGCTTCCACTGTTCCAGCCAGCCGGGAAATCTCTCCGCGTCAAACGCCCGCGTGCAAACCGTGCTGCCGCCCGCACCCAGCGATGCCAGCACACACGCGACGAGCCCGTGAATGTGAAACAACGGCATCACATTGAGGCACCGGTCGGTCGGTTGGAGTTGCAGCGTCGCGCCGATATGCCGGGCGGCGGCGAGCAAATTGGCGTGCGTGAGCGGCACCATCTTCGGACGGGAGGTCGTCCCCGAGGTGTGAAGCACCAGCGCGACATCGTCTGCTTCCGCGAATCCCGCAGAGGCCGCGAGCGGGCGGGAAACGCCGGACAAATGGAACCGCCCCACGCCGTTTTCTCCCGGAATCAACTCGATCACCGGCACCCCAAGCGAATCCGCCACCGCCCGCGCCGGCGAGTCACTGTCCCGCGGAACAATCAGCGCCCGCGCCTGCAAGTCCTCCATGTAAAACAGAAACTCTTTTTCGACATAAGCCGGATTGAGCGGCGCTGCCGTCGCGCCCGCCGCAACCGCGAGAAAGGTCACGGCTAGGTCCTGTCCCTGCGGCAACACAATCGCCACGCGGTCACCGCGCCCCACTCCCAAGGAAATGAGCGCCGTCACCGTCACCGCGACCTGATTCCACAACTGCTGGTGCGAGAGGGGCTCATCCCCATCACTGAGCAGCGCGGCGCGCGCGCCGAAGTGCGAGGCATTCTGTTCCAGCATCGCCGAAAGGACCGGCCAGTCAGATGGACGCGAATTTGTCATCACAAGTGGTCATGGCAGTATTCCCAGCAGTCAATCGTTGTGGCATCGGAATCGCACTGCAAAATGCTTATCAGAAAGAGAACGAAAGAATTTCAACCATGCCCTTTTTGCTTTCGAATTTTTCTCCCGGCGACAAGATCGAGAACTGCTCGGCGCAATTTCTCGCGGTCCGCTGGATTGTCCATTTCCAGTTTAAGGTTCATCGCCTCCGCGACGGTTTTAGCGTAAGCAACGCCCTGCTGCTCGACCAATCGCTCCCAGCGTTCATCGGCCATAACCTCGATAAGATTGGAGACGGAACGCTTCTCCAAAGAGGCCATTTGTTCCAGTTTGCTTCGTTGCTCCTCACGCACCGTCAGGTTGAGCTTCGGTTTGTTCTTGTTCTTTTTGGATTTTGCCATTCGCAGTTTTCTCTTCATACCGATCACGCAGGCTGAAAGCAATAATTCTATACGCTAAAAACGTCGTCGCAAATTTGTTCTTAACATACGCCATAGCAGCGTATAATGGGCGCATACAATAAGCGGGCTGGAACTGAGTCCTCAATGAACCGTGCGACGCGCTAGGACGCGCTGTACCGCTTCGATAATCTGATCGGCAAGCTGGCGGGCGCAACGGCGCTCTATCCGCAGTTCTAAATGGCTTCCCGCTCACGCGCTGCCGTTGTCTGATTTTGGCAGCGAACGGTTTGTCATTTATGGTTTTCGCGTGGATGATTCGCGATGGATCAAATGGTTTGCGATAGCAACCGCTGTGTTGACCGCCGGCCTAGTATTTTTGACCATCGTCTTGGCGAGATATGCTTCGCGCTTGGACGTGCTAACACACTCACTGGTTGAGTCGCAGCGACTTAATCAACCTTCAAGTCCGACGCCGGAACAATCCCCGACTCCAACTCCCACAGCTGCGCCTATACCGAGGGCAATACCCATAGCTACCCCAAGCCTTACGCCGTCACCAAGTCCTCACCCTGCGCGAGCGCCTCACCGGCATCCACGCCGCCACCGATAGACGTTAATCGCTTCCAGCGTTCATCGGCCATAACCTCGATAAGATTGGAGACGGAACGCTTCTCTAAAGACGCCATTTGTTCCAGCTTGTTTCGTTCCTCCTCACGCACCGTCAGGTTGAGCTTCGGTTGTTCTTGTTCTTTTTAGATTTTGCCATTCGCAGTTTCTTACACCTCGTTCCTCGCAGAGGGATTTGCCCGAGATAAGTGTCGCGCGCGCGTGCGCGAGGGACCCTGCGCGGTTTGTCGGCGATTATTTCCCAATACTTCACGCGGTGGAATTGTCTCTCTTTCGTTCTCCACACGGGAATGCGTCTAGCGCAATTGTCCGGGACGATCGTCGATTCATGAATGTAATAAGGGCGATTCGAATTCTGGTCGCGTTGTCCGGAGGCAACCGATTTGTCAGGCCGCTTTTAACGGCGAGCTCGGTAATAGCCGTGATGCCAGCGTGCATGCTGATGGTGCCAAATCCAGGTACCCGAAACGAGTGGCCCGCGCATTGCGACGAAGGAACTCATTACGTATGGCCATTCAAATTTGGGGCGCAGCTTGCCCTTGTTATCGTTTTCGCGATTGCGGCCCACATTCCGCGCAAACAGAACAAAGCGGCGAAACAGCATTACTAATTTCCCTTTCACAACATTCCCAATTTCATTTCGTGGCGCGACCAAATGTTGGCCGTTTTTAGGGAGCTCTATGATTGACTTCGCTGTTCTCATAACACCTCCTCGTTTTTTAGGATGTGCGGTCGACTATGGAAGCGCCTACCGTTTTTGTGTTTGTTGAGGCAGATCTTGGTTGCCTGCTCAGTAAGCGTCAGCAGCTTTTTCGGTTCAGCCCGAAGGGTTCACGCCGCGCGGATAACACCACTCTTGGCGTTTCCAATGTATTTTTATGAAGTGAGAGTGCGCCCAGATCATCGCCCGTCGATCTGATCAGCGCTGCGCTGCCATTCGGTCGGTTGTGGTTTCACCATTCGGGCGTATCGATTATGGTTTTCACATCTGGAAGATTATCGATGGCTCTAACGCCCACTTAGGGAACCAAACCTACGTGTCCGTCCGAAGTAACTAAGAGCCCCGCGCGTCGGAGACATGGCACTGCGTATCCTTTTTTTCGAAGATCATAACTACAGCCGCCAAACAGTTTCGCGGCTACTAAGGCATTTCCATTATGACGTCGTTGCTGCGCCGGACTACCGAACGGCCAGTGCGCTCCTGGACAAATGGCAGTTCGATGTCCTCTTGAGCGACATTCGTTTGCCAGATGGGGATGGCTGCAATCTCGTAACGGTAGCTAAGTCTAAGCAATCGCTCGTCGCGATTGCGCTCACTGGTCTTGGAACTGGGAAGGATGAAAAGCGTGGTCTTTCGTGCCGCTTTGATCACTATTTCGTTAAACCGTTAGATTTTTACCGGCTGCGCGCGATTCTTAGGGGAATCGTTTCCCGACGCAGGTAGTGAGGCGACGTCCTGTTGGCAATCGAGCGGCAGTCGGCGTTCCATTCCTGGTAAACGCAAAAAACAGTCTTTTCGGAATTATTCCACGTGGGACGGCGTTAGAGAACGCGGATACTGCCTGGCAACCGACTACGCGAAGTTCCGCAGCCGCTCACACAGTGCTGTGATTCGCGTTTACGATTCAGCGGGCAACCTGATCGAGACGCACGAGCACGCGGGCGATTTCAAAGAGTGATAAACTTGCTTGCGCTTGCCGTGGGGCTGAGCTTGTGGCTCGTCTTTATGAACTATCGAACGTGGATTGTCGCGGTGGCGCTTATCGCTGTTCTCTTGGTCGTTCCCTTCGCCTCCGCTGAACCAAAAGCCTACGACACCGTCTTCTACAAGGGGAAGGCGGCGGGCCTGAGAATCGTCTTTGAGTTCGACCACGGCCATGTGGAGGCCAGCAATGTCAAGATCACCGAACCTGCCAGTGGTAAAACAACGAAGTTTTATCTGTCGGGTAGAGATGGACAGACGGGAACGGGCAAGATACGATTTGCTCCCGTGAAGGGCGCAAAAAAAGAGGTTTTGTTAGACATGGATCCGTTTGGCGGTCCTCTGTCGACTGTCGAGGGCAGTTATACGACCGCCGGCAAAACTGTTCCATTCACTCTTACAAAAAGGAAGAAGCACTGAAGGGCTCAACTGCCGATTCTAGTTCCAGAAACTCAGCTTTTCATCCGCGTGCGCAACGAAACGCTTTCCGTCGTCGCGATGCGTGTCAACGATGCAGCGGCAGCCGGACGGGTTTGCCCCCTCTAACTGGTCAAAACCAGTGGCTGAGGGACTCCGTGCGCTTTGGCGGCCTCGTATGCTGACAAAATTTTCAGATCGACCGCGCAGCTTTGGTTTGAGATAACTGTTCGCCATGAGCACAGATGAACCTTTTAGGACTGACTATGAGTTTTTGAAAGGAGTCGATTATATTTTTGTGTCCCTCGACCGGAATCTGTCCGGCGAAGAATGCCACGAACTTGCCGAGAAGTATTTTGAGACTCATAAAGGGATGACTTTGCCCGGACAGGCGTTGCGTGTTGATTTGCGCCCGGCGTTTCGGAAACCGTTAGCTGATGTCACGCCAAAATTCCGCGCGGTTTCCGTCGGCCATACTTTCACGCCACAGCGATGAGCATCTGAATCAAAAATCTTGGGCCTGTAGCTCAGCGGTTAGAGCAGGGGACTCATAATCCCTTGGTCCCAGGTTCGAATCCTGGCGGGCCCAGCCGTTCATGTCCGCTCTGGTGCTCGCCTGCGCCCGCAGCGCAGCCGAGTCGGATACTTGACATATTATTCCGGCACGACGGCTGGTGGATTCATTCTGAAGCGCGCTGGGCCAACGTTGGTGACGAGTGGAACGATACCGTTGCCAACGTCGCTGCGCCTTCTTGAATCAGAGAGTCGAGCTTGTTTAGGTCAATCGGCTTTACCAAATGATGCTGGAATCCTGCCTCGTAGCTCTTACGGATATCGTCTTCCATCCCGAAACCGGTGAGAGCGATCCTTACAAGCGGCTTGGAGGAGAGCTTCTGTATCAGATCGATCCCGCTTCCATCGGGCAAAGCCAAGTCGCTGATTAGCACATCAAATTCCTCGTTTGCGCCTAAATCAAGGGCAGATTGAAAATTTAGCGCTGATTGCACATGGTAGCCGCGCCGACGAAGCAAATTCGTAAGCGAGCGGTTTGTATCTTCGTGATCTTCAACAAGCAGAATCCGCATCGGCTGCCGTTCCGGTAAAATAGGTGAAACGGCCGGAGCGATTTGAGCCTCGGCCTTTTCGCACGTGGGAAAAAGCAGGGTGAACGTCGCGCCTTTATTTCGGCCGGCGCTTTGTGCGGTGATTGTTCCCTTATGTGCTTCCACTAGGGTCTTACTTATGGCGAGTCCAAGACCGAGGCCTCCGAGCTGAGTCCGGCCGCCTTGTTCGAACGCATCAAAAATCTTCGGCAGCGCTTCCGGCTCAATCCCCAGGCCTGTATCAGCGATTTCGACGCGAAGTTGTCCGCTAGAATCATTGCTGGTGGAAATTTTGATGCGCCCATTCCGCTGCGTAAACTTCACCGCGTTATTTATCAGGTTCCAAAAGATTTGCTGCAGTCGCGCCGAGTCGGCTCGCATATGCACCTTGCTTGCGCCGAGGTTGAGCGAACGTGCCAGATGCTTGCGATCGATTTCCGCCTGGCAGATCTCCAGCGCATTTTGCAACAAAGTGTGCGCGTCAACAACTTCAAAATTCAGCTGCACCTTGCCGCGATCAATGCGCGTCAGATCGAGCAAGTCGTCGATCAACCGCGCTTCCAGCTCCACATTGCGACGAATCATCTGCAGAGATTCGTGAATGTCTTTCGGCAACTCTGGCTCGCTCTCCAGTGCGAGAGCAGAGGCCAGCACGGGCGTTAAAGGCGTGCGTAATTCGTGGCTGAGCATGGCCAGGAATTGGTCCTTCGCCAGATTCGAGCGCGCCTTTTCTTCCAACTCAAGGTTCGTCTTCTGCAATTCTGCTGCGAGCGACTGCGACTGTTTGAGGAGATTTTCTGTTTGCGTGCTTGCTTCGATCGTATTGAGCACAATGCCGATGATCTCGGTTAATTGGTCCAGGAACGCCTGGTGAGTCAGGCTGAATCGCTCAACCGACGAAAGTTCCATGACCGCCTTTACCTGGCCTTCAAAGAGAATCGGGAGGACCACGATGTTGGTCGGATGAAATTCGCCCAGGCCGGAACTCACCTTCGCGTGGTTGTTCGGTACATCGGTCAGAAGGATGCGCCGTTTTTCCAACGCCGCTTGTCCCACCAGACTCTCACCCATCTTGAAGCGCTTTCTTGCGCCATTGCCGCTCTCGGAAGCGTAGCTCGCCAACAGCCTAAGCTCCGATTCTCCGTTAGACTTATCCATCATGTAGAAAGCGCCCTGCTGCGCTGAAATCAGTGGAGCGAGCTCGGACAGAATCAATTTGCCAACCGTCAGGAAGTCGCGCTGTCCCTGCAGCATGCGGGTGAATTTGGCGAGGTTGGTCTTAAGCCAGTCCTGCTCCTTATTTCGCAACGTGGTGTCCCTTAGATTGCGGATCATCTCGTTGATGTTGTCCTTGACGAACGCAACCTCGCCTTGTGCTTCCACCTGAATTGAACGGGTGAGATCGCCCTTGGTGACTGCTGTCGCGACATCAGCGATAGCCCGAAGCTGCGTGGTCAGATTTGCTGCCAGTCGATTCACGTTATCGGTCAAATCCCGCCACGTACCCGCGGCGCCGGGCACGTTTCCCTGGCCGCCGAGCTTTCCTTCCACGCCTACTTCTCGGGCGACGGTAGTAACTTGATCGGCAAAGGTGGCGAGCGTATCGATCATGTTATTGATCGTCTCGGCGAGCTCGGCAATTTCACCCTTGGCTTCAAGGAAAAGTTTGCGTTTCAAATCGCCGTTAGCCACTGCCGTCACGACCTTAGCGATGCCCCGCACCTGATCAGTCAGGTTCGAGGCCATAAAGTTGACGTTGTCTGTAAGATCTTTCCAAGTTCCCGAAACGCCTTTCACGACGGCCTGGCCGCCTAGCTTGCCTTCCATGCCTACTTCGCGTGCCACCCGAGTGACTTCATCGGCGAATGACGAAAGTTGATCCACCATCGTATTCACAGTGTTCTTCAATTCGAGAATTTCGCCCCTAACATCGACCGTGATTTTTTTGGACAGGTCGCCAGTGGCAAC
Source organism: Verrucomicrobiota bacterium (assembly GCA_003218475.1). GTDB lineage: Bacteria > Verrucomicrobiota > Verrucomicrobiia > Chthoniobacterales > UBA10450 > Udaeobacter. The sequence continues at coordinate 21,829 of QHNR01000072.1, forward strand.
CGCGGTCGTTACCGCAGCGATGTTTCGCACTTGTGTCGTGAGATTGGAGGCCATGGAGTTGACGTTATCGCCAAGATCCTTCCATACGCCCGCCAGCCCACGCACATCAGCTTGGCCGCCCAATTTTCCTTCGGAACCGACTTCGCGCGCCACACGCGTTACCTCGGACCCGAACGAGCGGAGTTGATCCACCATCGTGTTGATCGTGTTCTTCAACTCGAGAATCTCGCCTTTGACGTCCACCGTGATTTTTTTGGTCAGATCGCCGGTAGCCACAGCCGTCGTGACGGCGGCGATGTTACGTACCTGAGCAGTTAGATTGGAGGCCATGAAATTTACCGAATCCGTCAGGTCTTTCCATGTTCCGGCGACCCCCTCGACCGCAGCCTGGCCGCCGAGTTTTCCTTCCGTTCCGACTTCCCACGCTACTCGCGTCACTTCAGATGCGAAGGAGGAAAGCTGATCCACCATCGTGTTAATGACATCCTTGATCTGCAGAATCTCGCCGCGCACATCGACGGTGATTTTTTGAGTCAAGTCGCCGCTGGCAATGGCGGTCGCCACCTTCGACATGTCGCGCAATTGCACCGTGAGGTTTGACGCCATCAGATTGACCTTGTCCGTGAGATCCTTCCATGTGCCGGCGACGCCTTTGACGTCGGCCTGACCTCCGAGCTTTCCTTCGGTGCCGACTTCGCGCGCGACGCGCGTTACCTCCGAGGCGAAAGACGAAAGCTGGTCCACCATGGTGTTGATAGTGTTCTTCAATTCCAAGATCTCCCCTTTGACCTTCACCGTGATCTTTTTCGAGAGATCGCCGTTGGCCACAGCCGTCGTGACGGCCGCGATGTTGCGGACTTGCGACGTGAGATTGGAGGCCATCGAGTTCACCGAGTCCGTCAAATCTTTCCACGTGCCCGAAACACCTTCGACTTTCGCCTGGCCACTGAGGATACCTTCCGTGCCCACTTCGCGCGCCACTCGCGTCACTTCCGACGCAAACGAGCGAAGTTGATCCACCATCTTGTTTATGGTGTCCTTTAATTCCAGAAATTCGCCGCGAACGTCCACGGTGATTTTCTTCGCAAGATGGCCATTTGCTACGGCCGTTGTCACTGCCGCAATGTTGCGAACCTGCGACGTGAGGTTCGATGCCATCAGGTTCACGTTATCGGTCAAATCTTTCCAGGTGCCCGCGACGCCTTTAACTTTTGCCTGGCCGCCGAGCTTTCCTTCCGTGCCCACTTCGCGGGCCACGCGTGTTACTTCCGACGCGAAAGCGCCAAGCTGCTCCACCATTGCGTTTACAGTCTTGGCGGTGCGCAAGAACTCTCCTTTGAGCGGCCGTCCTTCAATCTCAGTAGCCACCGTTTCGGACAGATTCCCCTTTGCGACCGCACCGATGACACGCGCCATTTCACTCGTAGGACGGAGCAGGTCCTCGATCAAAACATTGATGCATCCGATGGCATCGCTCCAAGACTCCGAGACTTCGCTCAACGCTGCGCGTTGGGTGATTCGGCCTTCCTTTCCAACCACACGAACGATGCGTTCCAGCTCCTGCGTCATGCGCTGATTCGTTCTGATCACATCGTTGAACATGTCCGCGATCTTGCCGGCAACACCCGTCCAGTCCTCCGGCAGTCGCGCGGAAAAATCACCGCGTTTGAACGCCATTAACGCCGAGAGCAATTGCCTCGTATCGAGTTCACTTCCGTTAGTCGAGGAGCGATTCCGCGACCGCGGCTTTGTAGTAAGGGGAGCTTTCTTCATACGTTGGGGCCACTTAGAAAAATGGAACTTCTCTCGCCGCCGCGAGTCCTACGCACGATATCAGACGGTTCATATTCCAGAGCCGTAGAGTAATCGACCAATCCATCACACGAAGCCGCTTTTTTTTCAACAAAACCACTGTCAGCGCATTTCGTCGCGCAAAAAAATGCACTCCTTGTGAGAATTCCGAAGAGAAAGGGACGAAACAGCAGCCCTGTGAGTCCGCCGGAGGAAAAACTCTCCTGTGTAAACCCTTACGGATCTACTCGCACCGTTTTAGAGCCCGGCGTTGGAGCCAAAGCAGAGCAGAGGAACAACCGCATTCTGCTAACTAGCGGACGGGAAATGCCGGTAAGCTGCGCAATCGGAAGCCAAGAATAATCCCCAAAATGCCGAACACGATCGCATAAGATCCGATCAACCACACAAGAGCGAGCGCACCCGGGAGGGGATTCCATAAAAGCATGACAGCGAAGACAATTGAAAGCAGGCCCATAAGGATGAGGAACCATTCGCCTTTGATTTCCCGGCGCAGCTTGATTGCCAGCGCAATTTCCGTTGCGCCAATCATAAGCGCCCAGACCGCGATATAAATGACCAGCGCCAGCGCCGTTATCCGGGGCGCGTGGAATGTGAGGAGTCCGATGATAATTCCGATTATTCCGATGATAAGATGGAAGCCCCACTCCGAATCCGAGGCGCGACCAGCGACGGCGCCGATGACCCGAAAGATACCGTCGACCAGAACCCAGGCCCCAAATAACAGCACTAGCACCGCGGCTGTTAAGCCAGGATAGACGAATGCCATTACTCCGAAGACAACTGCGGCGATACCCCTTAAGACTGGAACCCACCAATGACGTTTTAATGTTTCGATCAGCATCACCTTGTTTTAAAGATCGGTTTGCGGTGACGCAAGCCAGTTTTGACAAACGGCTTGGAAAACGGCCGTCCAAACCGCCAGGATTGGCCAATGATTAAAGCCCGGACTTTGTGCCGGCTTCGGTAATGCTGGATGGAGTTCGAAGTAGAGAGGCCAAATAAGTGTCGGTGTACGGCGCGCCATTGATTCGCGCCAGGTTCGTGGGGGTTTCCAGCCGGGAGAACAAGGCGTAGGCGATCTTCGTTCGCGGAACAGCTTTTTCACCGTAACCGGACGGAAC
>QHNR01000073.1 GCA_003218475.1 Verrucomicrobiota bacterium
CTGGTTGCGCCACAGGCGAAGAGGTTTATTCGCTCGCCATTTGCATCCTCGAAGCTCTCGGTGGCCAGGCCTCGAAATGGCGGATCCAGATTTTCGGCACCGACTTGAGCGAGTCAGTCGTCGAGCATGCGCGTCTGGGAATTTACTCGAGCGCGATCGAGAAGGATGTTTCGCAGGAGCGACTGAAACGTTTTTTCGTCAAACGTGACGGCACGTATCAAATTCATCGTAACGTGCGCGATATTTGCACGTTTGCGCGACAAAACATCGCGGCTGATCCGCCATTCTCGCGTCTCGACATGATCAGCTGCCGCAACGTTCTGATTTATCTCAGCCCGGAACTGCACAAGCGCTGCATCCCCCACTTTCACTACGCTCTCAACCCGGGCGGCTTGTTGATTCTTGGGCCCGCCGAATCGGTGGGTCTGTATGACGAGCTTTTCAAACTCGTGGACAAGAAGAACAAAATTTACACGAAGGAAGCCGCAACTACGCCGCGGGCAGCCGACTTCATTCCACAGCGCGGCCTTGAGCTCGCCCACTTTGGTGCAAGGCCAGCAGCTGGCATCGGCGTAAATTTCGATGCCGATCTTTTGAAAGTGGCGGATCGCATTATCCTCAGCACGTACGCGCCGGCGGCCGTCGTGATTGACGATAAAATGCAAGTGCACCAGTTCCGTGGCCGGACCGACCTGTTTCTCGAACACATGCCCGGCCCGGCAACGTTCAATCTGATTCAACTAGCACGCACGAATTTGGTGCCGGATCTGCGCGCAACGATTCGTCGCTCGATCAAAACGGGCAAACCCACGCGCACAGAGCGTGCGAAAGTTACGCTTCGGGGAAAAAACTACGAGATAAATATCCAGGTCGTGCCATTCAAAATCCCGGCAGGCGATAAGTCATGGTTCCTGGTAATTTTTGATGAGACTACTAGGCGGAGCAAACCGGAGCGATTCTTGCAGCCTCTGGGAAAAATGGGGGCGCAGCGTGAGGTAACCGATTTGCGCCAGGAATTGGCCGCTTCGAAAGAATCATTGCAGGCCGTCATCGAAGAGCACGAGGCGACCAATGAAGAGTTGAAGGCGTCCAACGAAGAAGTCGAATCGAGCAACGAGGAGCTTCAATCCACAAACGAAGAACTCGAGACCGCCAAGGAAGAATTGCAATCAACCAATGAAGAGCTGACCACGTTGAACGAAGAACTCAGCAACCGCAACCTGGAGATGATGCAGTTGACGAACGAGCTAAACAATCTGCTCGCCAGCACTCAAATGCCGATCGTGATGGTGGACAACGCGTTAACAGTGCGACGCGCTACTCCGGCGGCCCGCGGCGCGTTCAATATTTTACCGACTGACATTGGCCGGCCGTTGAGCGAGCTGCGGCCTAACATTGATGTTCCCGACATGGAGAAGATCCTTCGCGAGGTAATCGAAACGCTGGGCACGCGCGAACGGAGAGTGACTGATAAGGAAGGGCGGCAGTACTCGCTGCGGGTGCGGCCATATCGCACAACTGATAACAAAATCGACGGAGCCGTTATCACGCTGGTGGATATCGACGGAGAAAAGGAAGCTGACGCAGACAAAATAAGCCAAAAAGATGGCTCATCGCGCAAATAACAAGCAACGCGCAAAGCGTGCTCGCCAAAGCGGTGTCGGGCGAAACGGCGGTATTATACCGCCGCGCCAATTCAAGCACGCCAGCCAAAGCAAGAGCACCGCGATACGGCGTGAACCGCGATTCAATAAAAACGGCGCGCCGATTCATTCCATGCGTACGCCCGCGATGCGCAATCCAAAGACCGAACTGGAAGCCGCTACGCAGCGATTTGTCGATCTTTATGATTTCGCGCCGATTGCCTACGTCAGCTTCGACCGCGCCGGACGGATTGAGGAAGCCAACCTGGCAGCAACCGAGTTGCTCGGCGTGCCAAGGGATTTGTTAATCGGACGCCCATTCGCCTTTTATGTCGCGGACTTGGATTCGTTCCTCCATCACCTGCTCTATTGCCGCACGTCGCAGCAACAAGTTGCCACAGAACTCGAGTTGAAGCCCAAAAGAGGCGAGCGGATTCCAGCACAACTTCTAAGTACGCCGGTCACTTCGACCACGAGAAATGGCGCTTTGCTCTTCCAGACCGCCATCATCGATTTATCCGAACGCAAGCGTCACGAACAACAACTTAGCGAGCAGGCGCGGCTTCTCGATTTGAGCAACGATGCCATCATCGTTCGCGACAGAAACGAACGGATCACCTACTGGAACAAAGGGGCGACGAAGCTTTACGGCTATACGCGACAGGAAGCGCTGGGCGCAGTACTCCAGCATTTATTGAAATCGAAATTCCCCGAGCCGCTACCTAAAATCTACGAGAAGCTGCTTCGCGATAACCACTGGCAAGGCGAAATCGTTCACACGCGACGCGACGGCAGGCGGATTATCGTTTTCTCCCGCTGGGCGCAGGACCGCGATGAGCAAGGAAAGCGCGCGTATGTTTTGGAAACAAACAACGATATAACCGAACGCAAGCGCGCAGAGCACCGGCAGACGGTCAACCTTGCCGTCACGAAAATACTGGCCGAATCCCCCGCACTTACCAATGCAGTGCCGAGAATTCTTCAGAACGTTTGTGAGACACTTGGATGGGAAGCAGGAGCTTTCTGGACGCACGAGCCAGAAGCAGATGTCCTGCGGTGTCTCACAGATTGGGAGTGCCATCGCGGCAGATTTCTCAATTTTAAGAGAACGTCTTCTGAACTTACCCTTGCTCCGGGAGTCGGTCTGCCGGGACTTGTTTGGAGCGGTGCTAAACCGACGTGGATCTCTGATTACGCCGACACTAACTTTCCTCGCGCGCGCGTTGCCGTCGCAGAGGGTCTTCATGCCGCGTTCGCGTTCCCGATCTCCTTCAGAAAGCGATTCCTCGGAGTGATGGAATTTTTCAGCTGCGAGATCCGCGAACCAGATGAAGACCTGCTGAAGGTCTTTGCCAGCATTGGGAGCCAGATTGGGCAGTTCATCCAACGCAAAGAAGCGGAAGCCGCGCTGCAAAAATCCAAAGAGCTCTTGGAACACCGGGTGCGCCAGCGAACAGGTGAGTTACGTGCGGCGAACAAAATGATGAAAGATGAAATCGCCCGGCGGAAAGGCCTTGAAGGCGAAATTCTTGAAATCAGCGATCGTGAACAGCAGCGTCTCGGGCAGGAATTGCACGATGGACTTTGTCAGCATCTGACGGCGGTGGCATTCATGGCGCGCTCGGTTGGCTTACGATTGAAAAACCATCGAGTCATTGAAGTGGCCGACATCGAAAAGATCGCGCAACTGGTAAATGACGCTGCGACAGACACGCGCAACCTCTCCCGCGCGCTGCATCGTATTGATGTCGATGCAGCCGGTCTGGTCGATGCATTGCGGGATTTGGTTGACCGGGAAATCTGGAGGATACCCTGCCGGCTGGAATTCAAACCGTCCTTCCATATTGAGAGTGACGTCGCGGCAGGTGAGCTCTACCGCATTGCTCGTGAAGCGGTCATTAATGCCAACAAACATTCTCAAGCGCGAAAAATTGTGATCAGACTGGAGGGGGTGGAAAATGAGATGGTTTTGCGCGTGATCGATGACGGCACGGGATTTCCAAGTGAGCCGAAAACCAAGCGGGGTCTCGGGGCCCACATCATGGGTTACCGCGCTCGATTGATCGGTGCCCGCTTGGAGATTGATACTCCAAAAACAGGAGGTACACGCGTATCCTGTTGTTTGCCGAACAACGCACTCCAATCACAGGAGAGGAAAAAAGCCAAGATGCGGTCGTTTCCGGCAAAAATCACGAAAGCATTAGCCGCATTAATTTAAACTTTCTACATCGGGCAATCCGCTGAGCTGCGAACTCGTTAAAAAACGGGATGAAAGAGCGTAAGAAGCGTGCCATTAGGGAGCTCCCGGTCGAACCAACGCAGCCACAGACGAAAATGACACACGTCAGGTCGGTCAACCAGAATCCGCGATGCGATCTACCGGAAGCAAAACGTCTTCTGATCGTCGATGATCACCCACTATTCCGGAAGGGCCTCGAGGAACTGATTCATTCTGACGCGAACTTCGCGGTCTGCGGTGAAGCCGATAACGCGGCGGAAGCGATGGAAGTAATTCGGAAGCTGCATCCCGACATGGCGATCGTCGATCTCAGTTTGCCCGGCGCCAATGGGATTGAGCTGATCAAAAATATCCGCGCAGAATTTCCGAGCCTGCCGGTTCTGGTGCTCTCGATGCACGACGAATCGCTTTATGCGTTGCGGGCGCTGCGTGCCGGGGCGGACGGCTATGTCATGAAACACGAGGCCATGGCCAACGTAATCCAGGCGATCCGCGAAGTTTTTAATGGGCGCCCTTATCTCAGCCCGGCCATGGCGGCGCAGGTGATCACGAAATTCGCGCATCGCCAGGCTGAAGGCGAGACCGACGCTGTCGAGAGACTCAGCGATCGCGAACTTGAAATCCTGGAGCTGATCGGCAAAGGCAACGAAGTGCGTCAGATTGCGAAGCTATTGCATCTCAGCCCGAAGACAGTGGAAACCCATCGGGCGCACATCAAAGACAAACTTGACCTGAAGAATTCTCGCGAAGTCGCGCGCTTCGCCCTCCAATGGCTGAGCGCGCGCAATGCATAAGGGGGCGCGTTCTCATTAACACCGGCTTTTAAGCCGGGTGGTCCCAGCGAGAGATGAACATAAGCCGTTTTAACGGCTTCCCTTGTCTTGCTACCGTCGCCCGTCTAACGATGGCGCCTTCTCATTAACACCGGCCTTTAGGCCGGTGACCACGCCTGTGACAACCCGGGAGCCGTTTCAACGGCTTTCTTGTCTTTCCAGCGTAGCCCATGGCGATCAATAAACTCTCTCAGTTCCTCGGCGAACGGTACGCACGCGATGATGCTCTTCTTGATCCGCGATGTATCGCGTCACACGAGACACGTTTGACTCTGACACTGAAAATGCGCCATACCCTCTGCCCCAGCCGAATTTTCCCGTCACGATGTCATGCGAGTTAATCCAGTGGGACGAGCTTCCCTTCAGGAGTTGCATCAATTCTTCTATTGAAAGCGCAGTTGGAAGATCGACAAGCGCGTGAACGTGATCGGCATTCACGTAGTTGATTTTCATGTAAACGCCTTTGCTTTCGGCGTACTCGTGCAGGTAGCGGAATAGACGTTTCGCAGCCGCTTTGTTTAAAGATTTTTCCCGGTCCAAGGTTCCCCAGATCAGATGAACCCAGCAGCGAGAATAAGAATGCATAGACATGCCGATCTGATCGTAAGCCGTTAAAACGGCTGATGTCTATCGTTCGCTGCTTGTCACCGGCTTAAAGCCGGTGTTAATGAAAGCTGCCAATCGAACTGTGTCAGTCACAGCAGGAATCATTTCAGGTTCCCAACTTAACCTCTAGCACCAGAGTTATGATTTCTTCACCTGCGCATGCATGCCGTTTACAAGCTGAAGCTTTTTTTCATCCGCATCGGAACTGATGCCGGCGATTGAAAGCCGCTAGTAATAAAGACGCGCGATCTCCAAGCTGAAGCTTCTCATTAACACCGGCCTTCAGGCCGGTGACCATGGGTCCCTCGCAAGGGAAGCCGTTTTCAACGGCTTCTCTCATGCCACAGTTCTCCTTTCGCTCATCCAGAAGCGGGCGCATATTTCCTGGGATGGATTCGACGAACCGTGACGCGGTTGAGGAACTGCTTCAGACCTATGGCGAAACCGGCGGCATAAATTATCTCGCCGCCGCCGCCACCCTGCCCTCGCGTCTCGCCATCGAAGCCGCTTGCACCGAGCTGATGAGCTTGATGTTTCCCGGGTTTCGCAGCGAAGCCCTGGTGAGCTCTGGAGATCTGGTAGATACCACGCGCACGCGCATCAGAAATTTGCATGCACGACTGAAGACAGAAATCTGCAGAAGCTTTGGGAAAACTCTACCTGACCAAGCAGCTGAAGCGAAGGCGGAAGAAGTCTTGAGCGTGTTTTTGAAGGAGTTACCCTCAGTGCGGCGTCTTCTTTGGACGGATATCGACGCCGCCTACGAAGGCGATCCCGCTGCCACGAGCTACGAAGAAATCATTCTGGCGTATCCGGCCTTGGAAGCGGTCGCGATTCATCGAATGGCGCACCTGCTTTACGACAAGGTGCCGTTGATCCCGCGCATCATGACTGAGTGGGCGCACAGCCGCACCGGCATCGACATCCACCCGGGCGCGCAGATTGGGTCGCATTTTTTTATCGACCACGGCACCGGTGTGGTCATCGGCGAGACGACGGAGATCGGCGCACGCGTTAAGCTTTACCACGCGGTCACCCTCGGTGCGCGTAGTTTTCAAAAAGACGAGCACGGCAAAATAAAAAAAGGCGGAAAACGCCATCCAACTGTCGAAGACGATGTGACAATTTACCCCGGTTCAACGATTCTGGGGGGCGAAACCGTTATTGGCGCAAGATCGACGATCGGCGGGAACGTTTTTCTTATCCAAAGTGTTCCACCCGATTCGCTGGTATATTACGAGGAGAAACAACTGCGCATCGTGCCAAAGAGAAAAAAAACGCCGGCAACTACGCGTGACGAATTTCGGGCATGAAAACGGCCAATCCTGTAGCCGCTTCGCTGTACGAAGCGCGACGCTGGTGTGGTTGGAAAGCGAGCGCCACGCGTCTCACAGAGGCGCGGCTACAACTGGTAGGGCGCGACCACAGCTTGCTCGCCGTGGCGAGGGCGCGCCGGTAAGCACGAGCAAGAATTAGAGGAAGCTCAAGATTAAGAGGAAGAGTTAAATGATTTACCTCGATTATAACGCGACGACACCGCTTTGCGATGCAGCGCGCGAGGCCATGCTGCCGTATCTCGGTCGACACTTTGGCAATCCATCGAGTGTGCACGCGGCAGGCCGAAGTGCTCGGGCAGCGATTGACGATGCTCGGGACAAGCTCGCTGGACTGCTTCGAGTCAAACCGCACGAGCTCATTTTCACCAGTGGTGGAACTGAGTCATGTAATCTGGCTGTGCTCGGTCTCGCGCGGAGTCGATCGTCGCGCGCCGCTCATATCATTTCAGCCAAAACCGAGCATCACGCGGTTCTGAACGCCGTCGAGCATTTGGAAAAGCACGAAAATGTCGAAGTGACATGGCTCAATGTCGCGCGTGACGGAATTGTCGATCTTGATCAGCTCGCGAAGTCGATCCGACCCGAGACGCGGCTGGTGTCGATTATGACGGCGAATAACGAGACTGGCGTGATTCAGCCGATGCGTGAAATCTCGCAGATCTGCCGCGAGCACGGCGTTCTCCTGCACACCGACATGGTCCAGGCGTTCGGTAAAATGCCAGTTGTCATTCCGAGCGAAGTCGAGGAATCCCGCGATGCCGCCGCCTCAAAGTTAATGCCACGGGATCCTTCGACTCCGCTGCGCTCCGCTCAGGATGACGGTGTTGATCTCTCACTCGTCGATGCGGCCAGTTTCGCTGCGCACAAATTTTACGGACCAAAAGGCGTTGGTTTTCTTTATCTCCGCAGCGGATTGTCTATTGAGCCTATCATGTTCGGCGGCGCGCACGAAAACGAGCGACGCCCCGGGACAGAAAATGTCGCCGCTATTGCGGCAATGGCAGCGGCCGCCGAATGGACATTGCGGGGTCGCGAAAGTGAACAGGAGCGTCAAGCAGAATTGCGTGATGACCTCTGGACGCGAATTTCCCAAAACATTCCAGACGCAAAACAGAACGGACAAAACGCGCCGCGGCTGGCAAACACATTGAACGTGAGTCTGCTCGGGCTCGATTCCGAAATGCTCCTCATCGCCCTCGATTTGGAAGGCGTCTGCGCGTCCAGCGGATCGGCCTGTATGGTAGGCTCGGTCGTCGCGTCGCACGTTTTGCTCGCAATGGGTTTGCCGATCAAGTATGCGCGCTCCGCTGTTCGTTTCTCACTCGGCAAATGGACAACCACCGACGAAATCAAGGCCGCTGGCGACGCGGTGCGAAAGATTGTCGATCGTCTGGAGACGCGAAAAAGCGCCTATGCTGTTGCTTAGGCAACTGGAATTCGCGTTCCGTAGCACAGGCATCCTGCCTGTGGCGCCGCCGGGCGGCTCGCCTGGCGAATTGCTAATTGAGTCGGCAGGCTCGCCGCAGCGAGTCCGTCCAGTGGCGGACAAGATGCCCACCGGCCCCACAGCCGAGACGGCTGCGCTACTCCAAAACGCACGCGAGTTGTTACGCGCTGTCGGCGCAACGCGAATCGCGAGCGAGATTGGCATCGAGTGGAACTCACGTCTCAAAACAACTGCTGGCCGCGCTGATTATCGCCAGAAACTAATCTCGCTAAACCTGCGGCTGTTCGAACATCCGGCCGAAATCGATCGCACACTGCGCCATGAATTGGCGCATATTCTCGCTCAATTTCGCGCTGGTCGTCGCAGAATTCTGCCGCATGGCGACGAGTGGCGCAGTGCGTGCCGCGATCTGGGAATTGCTGACGAGAAACGCTGTCATAATCTTCCTTTCCCGGGGAGCGCACGCGCTCGGCGGTACCTCTACAAATGTCCAAATTGCCAGCGCGATTTCCCTCGTACACGCCGGATAAAACGCGCGGTCGCATGCCTTGCGTGTTGCCATGCTCACAACGGCGGAGAATTCGACGCACGCTTCAGATTGCAGCTGGTGGGCGGACAATTGTAGCGCTCGATATTTCCGATCAGAAATAATTAGAGATTCCTCGACTCCGCTCGGAATGACAAAAGAATGAGAGCGCCGCTACGGTTCGCTCCCCTCGCCCCCTGGCCGCTTTTTCGCCGCGCAATTTTGCCTGGATGAACAGGTCGATGTCCCCGTCCATCACCGCCTGCACATTGCTGGTTTCGGCGCCGGTCCGGTGATCTTTCACCATTTGATACGGCTGAAAAACGTAGGAACGAATCTGGTTTCCCCATGCGATCTCGCCTTTTTCCCCGTACTGCCGCTCCACCTCAGCGCGTTTCTTGTCTTCGTCGAGCTGGTAAAGTTTCGCTTTCAACATTTTCATTGCCAGCTCGCGATTGCGTCCCTGGCTGCGCTCGGCCTGGCAGGCGACGACGATTCCGGTGGGCTTGTGCAAAATCCGAACGGCGGTTTCGACCTTGTTGACGTTCTGCCCGCCTTTGCCGCCGCTGCGAAACGTGTCGATCTCCACATCGGCCGGATTGATTTCGATCGGAGCCGTATCCGCAATTTCAGGAACAACATCAACGCTCGCAAAGGAAGTGTGCCGCCGCTTGTTTGCATCGAATGGCGAGATACGCACGAGCCGGTGCACACCGCGTTCGGTCTGCAGGTACCCATAAGCATACTCGCCACTCACGAACAGGGTCACCGACTTAATGCCGACTTCCTCACCTTGTTGAATGTCCACCGTTTGCGATTTGAAACCGCTTCGCTCGATCCAGCGTTGGTACATCCGCAGCAACATATCAGCCCAGTCGCAGGACTCTGTGCCACCCGCGCCTGAATGAATCGTGAGAAACGCATTCGCGGCATCGTTCTGTCCGGACAAGAATTGGCGCAGCTCGAATTCCTCCAGCTTGTGAACCAGACGGCTGTGCTCGATCCCGACTTCTTTATCGGCGTTCGCGCGGTTCACCGGATCGGTTTCTTCGGAAGCCAGTTGTTGCAATGCGCTAAAATCTTCGATCTCGCGTTCCAGCTCCTGAAACGGATTAATCGCGGAGCGTAATCGGGAAACTTCCTCGACATCGGCCTGAGCGCGCTCTCGATTCGACCAGAAATCGGGCGCAGCCATGCGCTCTTCGATTGCGGCTAGAGATTTCTGGAGCTTTTCGACGTCAAAGAAACCTCCGCAACTCGCCGACACGCGATTTCAGATCTTCAGCATCCGGGATTGAGATTTCCGTTGGCATGGAAAAACATACTTTAGGTCGCTGCGCGGCGCAAAGGTGTAGCGGCGTTTGTGTCAAACGCCGGCGCAAGCATCAGGCGCTCGCCGCGGCGAACCTCGACCACTACTTCCGCGCGGTGTCGCCCGTCTTGGGTTTCACGCGCGCGGTCTCGAGGCGAAAGATTGTTTCGCCTTCCTTCATCAGATCCAGTCGATCGCGCGCGATCGTTTCCAGATACGTCACGTCCGTCTTGAGCAAATTGACTTCACGCGTCTGGCGGGCGAGAAAACTTTGCTGTTCGTTCACCTGTTGTTGCAAGTTGTCGACCTCCGCGCGGCTCCGCATCAACTTTTTGTAAGGCGGCACAAACAAACTCACGATCACAAGCCAGATCGCAATCACGAGCAAAACGAGAAGAATCCGGTTCAGTCGCTGCCAGACGGTAGCTTCGCGACGCGCGCGGAAATCGCCGTAAGCGTGATGCACTCACCGGAGTGTAACGCCGTACACAGCTTTGTCACCAAGTTCTTCCTCGATTCGCAACAGCCGATTGTATTTCGCGACCCGGTCGCTTCGTGAGACCGACCCGGTTTTGATTTGGCCTGCGTTGGTCCCTACGGCGATGTCGGCGATGCTCGTGTCTTCGGTTTCACCGGACCGATGACTAATTATGGTCCCGTAACCATTTGTCTTCGCCAAATCAATTGTCGCCAGGGTTTCCGTCAGCGTGCCGATCTGATTGACTTTGATCAAAATGGAATTCGCAACGTGTTCGGCAATTCCGCGACGGAGAAATTCGACGTTCGTAACAAAGAGATCGTCACCGACCAATTGAATCTTGTCGCCGAGTTTTTCCGTCAGCTTCTTCCAACCGTCCCAGTCGTTTTCGGCGCACCCGTCTTCAATCGAAATAATCGGGAACCGCGCACAAAGCTCGGCGTAATAGTTGATCAACTCTTCCGCTGTTCTTTTTGCGCCGTCCGATTTCTTGAAAACGTAAAGATTGTTTCTGCTGTCGTAGAATTCCGATGCAGCGGGGTCGAGTGCGATAAAGATTTGTTCGCCCAGCCTGTAGCCGGCCTTGCTGACTGCTGTCGAAATCGACTCGAGGGCGTCCTCGGCGGAATCGAGTTGTGGCGCAAATCCACCTTCGTCGCCGATCGCAGTGGAAAGATGTCGCTCTTTGAGCACAGACTTGAGTGCGTGAAAAACCTCCGCGCCGTAGCGCAACGCTTCGGAAAAGCTCGGCGCGCCGCGCGGCACGATCATAAATTCTTGAAAGTCGATCGGAGCATCCGAGTGCGCGCCGCCGTTCAGGATGTTCATCATCGGTACCGGCAACACTCGCGCCTTATTTCGGCCGAGATACCGAAAGAGCGGCAGATTTTCCGCTGCCGCGGCGGCGTGGGCGACCGCCAGTGAAACCCCGAGCAGCGCGTTTGCACCGAGGTTCTTTTTGTTCGGCGTACCATCCAGCTCGATGAGTTTATTATCAATCTTCGCCTGCTCGTGCGCGTCCCCGCCTTTGAGAACAGGCGCAATTCTGTTGTTAACGTTGGCAACAGCTTTCCTCACGCCCTTGCCGCCGAAGCGACTCGTGTCCTCATCGCGCAATTCCCATGCTTCGTGTTCGCCCGTGCTTGCCCCACTTGGGACGGCCGCCCGCCCCAGTGCGCCGTGTTCAAGACGCACATCGACTTCAATTGTCGGATTGCCGCGCGAGTCCAGGATCTCCCGCGCATGGATTTGGCTAATGCTGGTGTGCGCCATAACGATTCTAGGCGGATTAGAACAGCTTTCGCAAATCGACGCAAATCACCTTTCGTAGCTTGCACCCGCAGATTCGCATTGGCAATTTTGGCCGGGCACAGATAACCTGAGCGAATGACTCGTTTGGCTAAACTGGCAATGCTTGCATTTTTCGCCGGTGTTTTGGTAGCTGCTGGTGCCGAGGAAACCGGTCATCTCACGGCGGACCAACTTGCAAAAGCCGCTCGAAGCGATTTGATCACCATCCCCACACCGGGCGAGCTTTTCGCGGCGCTTGGAAAGACGGGAAAAACAAACTGGTCGGGGCAGTATCGCGGGCCAATCCCGGTGACGTACCGCAACCGCGCACAGATCGCGCTAAACCTGGGCGGTTTGATTGCAGACGGTTTTATTGCCGTCGAAGCGAAGGACGGTCAGCAGGTCAAAAATATTGGATCGGATATCATCAAGCTGGCAAAGGCGCTCGGGGTCAGTGAGAAGCTTCTTGGCCGCGGCAATAGCATCAACGAATTCGCCGACAACGACGAGTGGGATACACTGCAGGAAGAATTGGAAGCGACGCAAAATGAGGTGAAATCCTCGATGCAATCCCACGCCGACCAGGACCTCGTCATCCTGGTGACTCTCGGTGGTTGGATTCGAGGCACACAAGTGGTTACCTCGGCGATCATTCAGAGGTATGATGAACGCAGCGCAAAAGTCCTGCGACAACCAGCGCTGGTTCACTTCATGCAGTCAAAAATCAATGAAATCTCACCCGAATTACGCGGGGAACCTCTGGTAAAGGATGTGAACGAACAGCTGGGTGAAATCGAGAAGCTAGTTTCTTTGCCGCAGAGCAAGGCGCCCACTGTAGAGGATGTGCGAAAGATCAACGAATCTGTTGGCAAGGTCATGACAGAAATACAGAGCAAAGAACTGCCGAAATGAAACGCTGGCTGCCGATTTTTGTTTCGCTTTTCATCCTGGAGACGAGCACTTCAGTCCGCGCCCAGACAGATGCCGAGGTACAGGCGCGCAAAGACGCGCTGGAGGTCGCTGGAGCGTTTTCGAACGATGGTTTCAAGATCCGCGACGGACATTGGTGCGGAGTTCTCAAGCCACACGACCACTCCCTGGTGGTGGTGAATCTCTACGCGGGAAATCAGTACTGGTTTTCTGGGGGGGCCACGGAACCAGTGAAAAAAATTGCCGTCAGCGTCTATGATGAAAGCGGGAAAAAGGTGAGCACGGAAACCTACAATGACGGGGAAAAAGCGGCCGCAGGATTTTCACCACCGAACAGCGGTCAGTACTTTGTTTCGGTCGATCTGCTTGAAGGCGAGGAAGGCAGCTTCTGTCTCGTCTGCTCGTACAAGTGAAGCGATACTAGATTCCCGATGCGTAGCCAATGGTCTGCCGTCTAGCAGACAGTAAGATTCAACAGCCAGCGAGTACGATTTCGCTTCAGGTCTTCTACGAGGGAAATGTCCAAGGCGTCGGTTTCCGCTGGTCGGTGCGCCACGCCGCCAAGGGTTTCGACGTGACTGGGTGGGTGCGTAACCTGCCGGATGGCCGCGTCGAACTTAACCTTACGGGAGAAGAAGAAGAGGTTCGTGCATTCCTCGATCGCATCGTCCGAGGGGAATTGCACTCCCTGATTCACAAGCAGACCGAAAAGAAGTTGGACAAACCGGTCAGTGCGCGCGGCTTTGAGATTCGCCATGACTAGCTCGCCACGCCGTAGCGGCGCGGAGGCGGGTCCGGCGGTCGCGGTCCGCGGACTAACCAAGGTTTTCCCAGTTCCCTTTCACCGGCAATCGATCGTCGCGGTAAAGGACCTCAGTCTACGCATCGAACCAGGCGAGGTGTACGGTTTGCTAGGGCCAAATGGTTCCGGTAAAAGCACCACTCTAAAAATTATTCTTGGCCTCGTGTCTCCAACGCGCGGCCGCACGGAAATTTTTGGGCGTGATAGTCGGCTTGTAGAAAGCCGCGAAGCGGTCGGTTTTCTGCCGGAGAATCCATATTTCTATAAATATCTTACCGGAAACGAAACGTTGCGTTTTTTTGGGCATCTTTCCGGACTGCGGGGCGTCGCCCTGAAGAATCGTATCAACGAATTGCTCGACCTTGTC
This sequence comes from Verrucomicrobiota bacterium, assembly GCA_003218475.1. Classification (GTDB taxonomy): domain Bacteria; phylum Verrucomicrobiota; class Verrucomicrobiia; order Chthoniobacterales; family UBA10450; genus Udaeobacter. The sequence continues at coordinate 13,811 of QHNR01000073.1, forward strand.
GGTCTAAGCAGGGCGCGCAACCGCCGGCTGGGCACGTATTCGAAAGGGATGTTACAACGCATCGGCCTTGCTCAGGCATTGATTCACGATCCCAGGCTGGTGGTGCTGGATGAACCGACTGCCGGGGTCGATCCCGCAGGCTCGCGAGACATTCGCGATTTGATCCTCGATCTGAAGCGCCGCGGAATTACGGTGCTGCTGTCTTCGCATCTGCTCGCGCAAGCGCAGGAAATTTGTGATCGCGTCGGCATTTTAGCCGATGGCGTGCTGGTTCGGGAAGGTCATTTGCAGGAACTCATCGCCATAGAAAATCAAACCGAGCTTATCATCACCGATGCCTCCGATGAGCTCATCCGGGAAATCGAATCGGCCGTTAGCCGGTCAAAGGCGAAGCTGATCGAGCGGCGCAAATCGACAACTACACTGGAGAGATTGTTCCTCGAGGCGACCAAGAATGACAAGAGAATGACGAAATCCGAATGACGAATGACGAAATAAAACCGAATGACGAAAACCGAAACGGTCTCCTGATCGATTGGCGGCCGTCGATGATTCGCAATTCGTCATTCCTTTGTCATTCGACATTCGTGCTTCGTCATTTGCTGGGCTAATGCAAACACGATATCGCCCCTTTTCTCTCTGGCGGATTCGCGCTATCACCGCCAATACACTCACCGAGCTGACGCGCCTCAAAGTTTTCTACGTCCTGCTGGTCTTCGCACTTGTTTTGATCGGCAGCTCGATCTTCATGGCGCAGTTTTCTTTCCAACAGGAATTTCAAATCCTTAAAGACATTTCTCTCGGCGCGATTTCACTTTTCACCTCGCTGCTGGCAATCGTTGCCACTGCGCGCCTCCTTCCACAGGATATCGAGGACCGCACGCTTTACACCATTCTCGCCAAGCCGGTGCCCCGCTTCGAATACGTGCTGGGAAGAATTACGGGAGTCCTTTTGCTCTTGGCGATCAGCACCCTCGTGATGGCTGCAGCCTTTGTGCTCGTGCTATATCTGCGCGAACAGGCTGTGGTACACACGACATTAAGACAGATGTCCGGTGCACCGCCGGATCAGATGGCTGATGCTCTGCGTGTTGTCCGATCTTCCGCGTTCAACATCAATATCTTTCCCGGGATTACTGTCATTTATCTGAAAGCATGCCTGCTCGCGGCGCTCACGCTGTTTGTTTCCACGTTCGCCACCTCAAACATTTTCACGATCGTAGTGATGGCTTTCATTTATTTTATCGGCCATTTGCAGGCCACTGCCCGCGAGTATTGGCTGCAGGAACATAGTGGCGGAGTGATTACTCGCGTTTTTCTCGCGATAGTGACGCTGTTATTTCCCGACTTGCAGGCATTCAATTTGGTGGATGACATCGTCGCTGGCACCGCAATTTCGCTCGCGGTTTTCGCGAAGACTGCCGTGCTCGGCCTCTTCTACACCACCATTTACACGCTGTTGGCCACCTTCGTGTTCTACGGAAAAGAATTATGATGCGGACTGTCGTGGTGCTTGCAGCAGTAATCGGGCTCGGGGCGCTCAAGTTGCCAATCGAGCGCAACCTGGCGGTGCTTCATCGGCAGGAACATTTTCGAGGAGTCGAATTTAATCTCGATCTGCGCGAAAAACTCGGGCAACTCGGGTTTCTCGCCGCCCTGAGTGGATTTCGAGCAATCGTCGCGGACGCACTTTTCATTCAAGCATATTCGGCATGGGAAAACACCGAATGGGGTCGAATGCTATTATTGTTCCGGCACGTCACAACGCTTCAACCACGAGTGCTTCTGTTTTGGGACACGGCGGCCTGGCATATGGCTTGGAACGCGAGCGTGGCCGCGATGAATGATCGCAATCAACCGCGCCTCGCGCTGCGAGTCAAAGCGCAGCGAGAATATTTTGCGCTCGGCAAGGATTTCCTGGAACGCGGGATAAAGAATAATCCCGATCGGCCTGACTTGTACGAAGCGCTCGCCCGATTGTACAAGGAAAAATACAAAGACCACGAACGCGCATCCGAATATTACGCCAAGGCAGCAGCGGTGCCGGGAGCGGCGCCATGGGACAGGCGTTTTTCGGCCTACGAGCTTTCTGAGTGCGAGGGCCGCGAGCGCGAAGCGTACAAACGGCTGCGCAGCCTTTATGATGAAGGAGAAAAGGAACGGCTTCCTACGTTAATCAAGCGGTTGAAATTTCTCGAAGACAAACTTGAAATCCCGCAGGAACAACGAACTCCGCAAGAAAAGAAAGTCGTTAAATAGCTAAATAGCTGGATGGTTGTATTCGTGGCGGCGACCGGGCGCTTTCATTGTAACGTATTAAGCTTTCAGCGGTTTAACTTTTAATAATGCGTTTCGCAATTTTGAGTGATATCCATGCTAATCTTGAAGCGCTCGAAGCAGTACTGGCAGACGCGCGCGAGCGTAGATGCAGTCGTTTTTTGTGCTTGGGCGACGTGGTCGGTTATAACGCAAATCCACGAGAATGCATCGAACGTGTCCGCGAACTGGATTGTCCCGTGGTAAAAGGCAATCACGACGAGGAGGCAACGCTTTCCGCGTCGTCGGAGCGTTTCAACGAACTAGCCGAGCGCGCTATCCAGTGGACCCGCGACAATTTGGGGGATCAGGACAAAGAATGGTTGCGCAGCTTACCGTTACAGAAGCGGGTACACGATTTTACGATCGTGCATGCTACACTCGATACGCCCGGCCAATGGGGTTATGTCTTTAGCAACCTCGACGCTGTCGCGAGTTTCACATATCAGCGCACCGCAGTCTGCTTTTTCGGCCACACACACGTGCCAATGGTATTTATTCGCGATCAGGGTGTCCGGCAGGAAAGGACCGAACACGTTCGCATCGAGCCAGCCAAAAAGTATTTCATCAACGCCGGCAGCGTCGGGCAACCACGCGACGGAAACTGGCGCGCGGCGTATTGCATTTACGACATTGAAAACAATCTCGTCGAACTGGTGCGGGTTAAATACGATCTGGCGACCGCGCAAAAAAAGATTTCCAAAGCAGGTCTGCCGCAGCTCCTGGCTGAGCGACTGGCAATGGGCCGCTAACGCTCCGCCTTCGACTACGGACAACGTCAATTCGCGACAAAGTCCATCCGTTGCTTAAGAATAAATTCCGCAAGCGGCAAATCTCGCGGATAAGTCACTTTGAAATTGAAGTCATCATTCAGAACGAGAACCACCTTGCGACCGAGTCGCTCCACCGCTGAAACCTCGTCTGTTACCGAGATATTTTCGGAAAAAACAGCGCGATACGCCTCCTCGATCAAGTGCCGCTCGAAAATTTGAGGAGTTTGCATTGCATAGAGTTGATGCCGATCAACCGAATCGGTGACAATGAGATCGGCGTCTGCGCGTTTTAATGTGTCATTGATTGGCTCAGCCAGCGCGGCAGCGCTATGATTTGCGCACCGCTCGAATACGCGTTCGATCTGCTCCGGAGTAATCAGCGGCCGCGCGGCATCGTGCACTGCCACGTAACGTGCAAACGAATCCAAATGGTCCAGGCCAGCGCGCACGGAATCCTGCCGCTGTCTGCCACCAGGAATAATTGACTGCACCTTCACGAAATTTTCGTCGCGGACAATCGCTTTGATTTCCTCGTGTCGATTTTCCCGCGCGACTACGATGATTTCATCAACTGAGCTGGCGCGCTCAAATGCGCGGATCGTGTGCGCGATGACTGGTTTGCCGGCAATCGCCGCAAACAACTTATCGAAACCCATGCGGCGGCTGTCACCGGCCGCGACGATGATGGCGGTTAGCACAACTTTGAAGCGTTAAAGGGTTGAAGCGGCAGCGATCATCTACGTTTTAACGCTTCAACGAATCACGAAAGTTGCTTCTGCACTTCGGCGCTCAGCGTTTTGCCGTCCACGCGACCGGCGACTTTCGCTTGCAACGCTTTCATCACCGCGCCCATCTGCGCCTTCGATGTGGCTCCGATCTCGGCGATCGTTTCCCGCACCACCTTCGCCACCTCGTCGGCGCTCATCGCCTGTGGCAGATACGCGTTGAGGATCGATAACTCTTCTCTTTCTTTTTCGGCTAGTTCCGTGCGGCCGCCTTTTTCAAAACTTTCGATGGAATCCTGGCGTTGCTTGACCTGCTTGCGTATCACTTGCGCGCCTTCGGCGTCGCTCAGTTCCGCTTCCACGCCTGATTTTGCAATCGCGCCGTACGTCAAAGCAGATTTTAACATGCGCAGAACGCTCAGCCTGGTCGCATCCTTGGCGCGCATCGCCTCTTTAAGATCCGAGTCGATCCTTTGGGAAAGTGTCATAGGGGAAGCTAGGTGATCAGATTGCGTTGTCACCTGATGCTACGCCAGGACAGCGCGCATTTGCGTGGCGCAACGGTGAGCAGATTCCGCATCACCAACCGACATCACCGTTAAATCTTTTTGTGTGCGCAGGAGCAAACCTGCCAGCACGTTTCCCGGTCCCAACTCGATAAAAACCTCGCAACCGCGCGCCAACATCCGCTGCATGCAATCGTACCAGCGAACTGTCGCTGTCACCTGCTCCTGTAATGTGCGCCGAATTTCCGGAAGCGTATCGGCCTCTTCGCCGGTGACATTGCTGATAACAGGGAATTGCGGAAGTTGCATCTCTACGTCAAGCAGAGCTTCCCCTAATTTGCGGTAAGCGCTCTCCATCAAGCGTGAATGATATGCGCCGGCAACATTTAACATGGTTGCGCGCCGGATGCCGTATTCCTTAGCCACGCCAACTGCCGCCTCAACCTTGGCGAGCTCGCCGGAAATTACGATTTGTCCTGGCGAATTAATATTGGCGATATCGACATCTTGGTCGGCAGCGAGTCGCCGAACGTCGTTCTCCTGGCCGCCGATCATCGCAGCCATGCCGCCAAGCGTTGCCGCGCAGGCTTCATCCATGAATTCACCACGTTTCTGCACAAGTTGCAGCCCGGCCGCGAAATCGAACGTGCCTGCTGCCGCGTGCGCAGTCATTTCCCCGAGAGACAAGCCGGCCGCACAATCGATGGGAAAATCGCCAAACAATTCGCGGACGACAGCCAGGGCCGCCAGTGAATGCACGTATAAGGCTGGCTGGCAATTCGATGTCGTCGTCAGCGCTTCCGCCGGCCAATTCCACATAATGTCGGTTAACTGTCGGCCAAGGATTTCATCAGCTCGCGCACACAAGTTGGCCGCAGGTGGAAAGTTCTCCGCCAGTTCGCGTCCCATACCGACACTTTGCGCGCCCTGGCCCGCGAAGAGCAGTGCGATTCTTTTTGCCATGATCTTTTAGTTAATCGTGTTCCGTCACGGGTGCGAGCGCGTTCTGCTTCTGGGGAGCACAGGCTGGCAGCCTGTGCTCCCCGGAATTTGCGCTTGCGCGCGGTGGTTCACTCGCCAGCATAAATCACTGGTAAATCGCATGCCATTTACGACGCGCGAAATTGAATCACCTGATCCAGCCACGCGAGTGGCTGCTGCCGAAGCCGCGCTGCATCCGTCGGAGGACGACATCGGCGAGAAAATGGTTTTAAACATGGGGCCGTCGCATCCGGCAACGCACGGCGTCTTACGGCTCGTGCTGGAGCTCGATGGGGAGATCATCACCAAGGCCACACCAGACATCGGCTTTCTTCATCGTGGCGACGAGAAGATCGCCGAGAACATGCAATATAATCAGTTTGTCCCATAC
>QHNR01000075.1 GCA_003218475.1 Verrucomicrobiota bacterium
CAGCCGGAGAGCATCGAGACAGCGGAAGACAGAAAATTGTTCGCGGCGATGCTCGACAAACTCGGGCTCCGACAGACGCCGAATGGGTCAGCGGTAAGCACCGAGGAAGCAGTGGCGATTGCACAGAAGATTGGTTACCCAGTGCTGGTGCGGCCCAGTTTCGTGCTGGGCGGTCGCGCGATGGAGCTCGTTTATAATGAGGGCGATCTCAGGCGCTACATGGCTAGCGCGATTGAAGTGACACCAGATCGCCCCGTGCTCATTGATCGTTTTCTGGAAGATGCGGTTGAGGTTGATGTCGATTGCATCGCGGACGGCGAGATAACTGTGATCGGCGCGATTATGGAGCACATTGAGGAAGCCGGTATCCACAGCGGCGACAGCGCCTGCGTGATTCCGACATTCTCGTTGTCACAAAAAGTTATCGCTGAGATTTCCGCAGCGACCAAAGCGATGGCGCGCGCATTGAACGTGCACGGCCTGATGAACGTGCAGTTCGCCGTCAAAGGCGACGATGTTTATGTTCTGGAAGTAAATCCGCGCGCGTCGCGCACGATTCCCTTCGTCAGCAAAGCAATCGGTGTCCCGCTGGCGAAACTCGCCGCGAAGGTGATGGTGGGCAGATCACTGCGCGAACTTGGCTTCACCAAGGAAATCGTACCGAAACATTTCTCAGTGAAAGAAGCAGTGTTCCCGTTCTTGCGCTATGAAGGCCTCGATATTTCGTTGGGTCCGGAAATGAAATCGACCGGTGAAGTGATGGGCATGGATGTCGATCTTGGTCTTGCATACGCGAAGTCGCAAATGGCTGCGCCGCCGCCGCTTCCGAAAAAAGGAAAGGTCTTCATCAGCGTCAAGGACACTGACAAAGAAGCGGTAATCCCAGTTGCGCGCGAGTTTGTGAAACTCGGCTTTGAAATCATTTCCACAAGCGGAACTGCAGACGCACTGACGAAAGCAAAAATCAAAGTGACCAAGGTCTTCAAGATTCACGAGGGACGCCCGAACGTTCTCGACCGCATCAAGAACGGCGACATCAATTTCATCATCAACACGCCGAGCGGAAAAATTCCGCGCGAGCATGAAGTGGTCATTCGCAATGCCGCGCTTGCCGCGAAAATCCCAATCATGACGACGGTGCGCGCAGCACTGGCCGGCGCGAACGGAATCCGGTCGTTACAAAAACGAAAAGTTCAGGTGCGCAGTTTGCAGGAATACCATACGTGAATGACGAAATCCGAATGACGAATGACGAAACAAATCCGAATGACCGAAATGACAAATGCCCAACGTCCAATTCTGTCATTCCGAGCGAGGTCGAGGAATCTCTGATTGATTATTAAGCGATGTCTCGACTTCGCTCGACATGACATCGCATTGGTGCCATTTGTCAGCATGAAATTTTCGATCCTCCTCGCCGCACTGTTAAGCGCGGTGGTCGTTGCCGCCGAAGAAAAGAAAGAAGTTTTTCCTATGAACACACCAAACGAAGTGGCCCTAATCAAAACAAGCGAAGGCGAAATGGTGGTGCAGTTTTGGACTGATGCTGCGCCAAACACGATCGAGAACTTCAAAAAACTGGCACGCCAGGGTTTCTACGACGGCACCATTTTCCACCGGATCGTCAAAGAGTTCATGATCCAAGGAGGCGATCCGAATTCGAAGGATCCGGCGAAAGAGAACAGTTACGGACAAGGCGGTCCGGGTTACCAAATCAAGGCCGAGTTTAACGATCATCCTCACGATCAGGGTGTAATCTCAATGGCGCGCAGCTCCGATCCGGATTCGGCCGGCTCGCAATTCTTCATCTGTCTCGCACCGGTGCACCGGCTCGATCATCAATACACGACTTTCGGCAAGCTCATCAAAGGCGAGGATGTGCTCGAAAAAATCGGCAACATGCCCGTCGAGCGAAATGCACAAGGCGAACCGAGCAAGCCAACGAAGCGCATCGTGATCGAGAATATCAAGATCGTGCCGATGGACTCGGTAAAGTAGACGATTCTCCCGTTGTCATGTCGAGCGAAGTCGAGACATCCCGCGAAGATACCTTGAAGGTTCCGCAGCGGGATTCCTCGACTTCGCTCGGAATGACAAGAGTCGCGCTCATCCAGATGCGCTATGGCCCGGTCCCGGAAAAGAATTTCTCTCGCGCAATTGAATTCATCCGCCAGGCGGCGACAAAAGGCGCTCGGATCGTCTGTTTGCCAGAACTTTTTCGGTCGCAGTATTTTTGTCAGACAGAAGATCACGAAAACTTTGAGCTGGCTGAGGAAGTGCCGGGAGCATCGACGGTGGCATTGGGAGATTTGGCGCGCGAAACCGGCACGGCGATTATTGCGTCACTCTTCGAGAAACGCAGCGCTGGCATTTATCATAACACGGCCGTAGTCATCGACACAGATGGAAAGTTGCTGGGGAAATACCGCAAGATGCACATTCCGGACGACCCGCTCTATCACGAAAAATTTTACTTCACGCCCGGTGACCTGGGATTTCAGGCGTGGCAGACAACGCACGGCAAGATCGGCGTCTGCGTTTGCTGGGACCAGTGGTACCCCGAAGCAGCACGTCTCACAGCGCTGCGCGGCGCCGAGATTATTTTTTATCCAACAGCGATCGGGTGGCACCCATCCGAAAAGAAAAACTTCGGCGCAGCGCAGCATTCCGCGTGGGAAACGATCCAACGCAGCCATGCGATCGCGAATGGCTGTTATGTCGCTGCGGCGAATCGGATCGGTCAGGAAGCGCCTGCCGGCGGGGACGGAATCGAATTTTGGGGGCAAAGTTTTGTCTGTGGACCGGACGGCGAAATCATCGCAAAAGGTTCTGTCGACAAAGAAGAGATTGTGATCGCCAATGTGGAACGGGGCAGGGTAAACGAGCATCGGACGCATTGGCCATTTTTGCGTGACCGCCGCATCGATGCCTACAGCGGACTCGACCGGCGGATGCTCGACTGATTCCCTCGCGGGCCGCTTGCACACAATCACAATGCGAAACGCATGGCAGCGAGTGTTTCGGGGAGCACAGGCTGCCAGCCTGTAGTTGCCGGCAGCTTGCCGGCAACATCTTTGCACCCCGGGGACGCTGTTTAAAACCATCCGTCTTGGCAAGCTGCCAAGACGAACAGGCTGGCAGCCTGTGCTCTCCAGAAACCGAAACGCGCTGTTTTGGATTTCCGCTCTGTGTTAATGACGATGGTAATGACCGCGAAGGTTTCGCAAAGGACGCGCCGGCCATGGTATCGCCCGTCTTTGACAGTGCAAATCATGATCGGGCTGGTTGTCGGCGGTGTGATCGGATGGCTCCGGCCGGATTGGGGAAATGCAGTTTATTTTCTGCGCGATATTTTCATCAACCTGATCAAATCGATCATCGCGCCGCTCGTGTTCTCGACCATTGTTGTGGGAATCGCCGGTGCCGGTGCGCTTCGGAAAGTGGGGCGCATGGGGATTAAAGCACTGATCTATTTCGAGATCGTCACGACCGCAGCGCTGTTCATTGGGCTGGCAGTAGTCAATTTCACGAAGCCCGGCGCGGGCGTAACTCTAGCCGCTACCAGCACCGATGTAATTAAGACAATCGAGCAAAGTCATCCAAAGACTCTGGTCGAAACGATCGTCCATGCGTTCCCCTCAAGCGTGATCGAAGCAATGGTGCGCGGTGACGTTTTGCAAATCGTCATGTTTAGCGTGCTGTTTGCGCTCGCTGTATCGGCGATTGGCGAAAAAGGAAAGCCAATTATTCGTGCGATGGAGAGTCTCTCCCAGATTATGTTCAAGTTCACGAATTACGTAATGCTCTTCGCACCAATCGGCGTAGGCGCAGCGATGGCGCACACGATCGGCACGCAAGGTCCGGGTGTGCTGGTAAATCTCGCCAAGTTGATTGGATCGCTTTATCTGGCTCTCGTGATTTTCATCTTGTCGATCTTTGGACTGGTGATTTGGATCGCGCGGATTCCGTTGCGGCAATTCGTCAGAGCAGTGCGCGAGCCTGCGGCGCTCGCATTCGCGACCACGAGCAGTGAATCGGCGTTGCCGAAAGCGATGGAATCGATGGAGCGTTTTGGTGTGCCGCGACACATCGTGGGATTTGTGATGCCAACGGGATATTCATTCAACCTCGATGGGTCGACGCTTTATCTCGCGCTCGCCTCGGTGTTCGTCGCGCAAGCCGCCGAGACGACCACGGGCTGGCACATGGGCTTCGGTCAACAAATTGTGATGATGCTCACGCTGATGTTTACGTCCAAAGGTGTGGCTGCCGTACCGCGTGCTTCGCTCGTCATATTGCTCGCGACGCTGAACAGTTTTTTGCCATCAGGTCTCGGTCCGATCGGCGTGGCGATAATTTTCGGCGTGGATGAATTGATGGACATGGGCCGCACCTGTGTAAATGTGATTGGCAATTGTCTGGCAACGGTCGTCGTTGCGCGCTGGGAAAAAGAATTCGATGAAAGGCGCGCGCACATGTTTGGCACACCAGCCGAAGCCGAATTAGATTTGAAATCGGGTGACGTGGCGTTTGCCGACGCGGTCGCCCAAGGCGACTAAGTCGCGGCAGTAATTCAAAATTGCGTGCGCCATGCGCCGCTGGATGTCCCTGTAACAGCTTCGTTACTATTTGCGACGCCACGGATAAGCGTTTGTTCTGCCAAATACGGCTTGACTTCTAGCGAGCGGCTTTGAACGTCGTGAACTTTCACTCATCAAAAACCATGAAAAAAATTCTCGCAACACTCCTAATATTCTCCTCGATTGGCTTAGGCGTTATCGCATTTGCCGTAGGCGGTTCACCGCGACCGAATGCAAGCGCTGACGCCTTTAACCACGGGCCGGACGTCGACAAGTCGAGTGCGATCGTCCAACTCAAAGGGGATCCCCTGAGTATCAATGCGGCTACCAAGCCAGTACACGGCAAGAAAATTGATTTCAATGGTAACACCGTGAGATCGTACCGCGCACAGCTCGCTGCTGGGCGAAACGAGTTCAAAAGATGGCTGCGAGCCAATGCGCCAAGAGCGAAAGTAACGAGTGAGTACGATATTTCACTCAACGCAGTCGCCGTCCAACTCAACGGCACGCCGCTGGAGACGATTGCCGCCGCGCCGATGGTAGAGCGGGCTGAGTACAACGCCGTTTATTATCCCAACCTGAGTCAGAGTTACCAGATCATCAATGCGACGGATGCTTGGAATGCCGCGGGTGGCAGATCCGTTGCCGGGGCGGGCATTAAGATTGGTGATATCGACAGCGGAATCGACGAGACGCACCCTTTCTTCGATCCAACTGGTTTCAGCTATCCCCCCGGATTTCCCAAGTGCGACGCAGCAGACAGCAATTCGCACCACCAAGACCAGGACTGCAAGTATGTCTCGCCAAAAGTCATTGTTGCCAAGGTCTTCTATAACAAGGCCGGCCAGCAGGGCCTCGACGCGCAGGCAGTCGAGGGGCACGGGACTCACACTGCCGGGATCGCCGCCGGCGTGACTGGCAAGACTGCCGTCGTCAACGGCGTAAGCATTTGATGATATGTCCGGGATAGCACCGGGCGCCTGGCTGGGGAACTACAACGTCTTCCCCGACCACGTTAATGAGAGCCGTCACGGCGCTCGCAGCGAGGACATCCTCAACGCGGTTGACGCCGCAATCGCTGACGACATGGATATTCTCAATCTTTCGCTGGGAGGGGGCTACCATGGTAACAACGACCTGCTGGCAAACGGGCTCGACAATGCGGTCGATGCAGGAGTGGTGGTAGCCGTTGCGGCTGGTAACAGCGGCCCCGGGGCAGGTACCCTTGAGTCACCCGGCCGCGCGCGCAAGGTCATCACGGTCGGCGCGAGCACAAACAAGCACTTCGTCGGCCAAATGTTTACTTACCCAGCCAGCGGCGGAACAACGATCGACGCGGCGGTGGGTGAGTTTCCGCCTTTAGCAGGCTCGTTCGGCCTGTTCTTTAACACGCAGCTCAACGGCTGTACTAGCCTCGACTCGGGCGCTTCCGGCAACGTGGCGGTCGTCAACCGCGGCGTTTGCACATTTAGCACGAAGGTGCGCAATGCGATTGCAGCCGGAGCTACCGGCGTCGTAGTCATCAACAACGTCGCCGGTGACCCAATCGGCATGTCAAAAGACGGCGGAGGTGGCGACGACTTGCCGGCAGTCATGATCAGCAACAACGATGGTGCGGCGCTGCGGGTTGCCAACCCACCCGACGCTCTAGCGGACGCCACGCTCCAAGAGTTCACCACTTCTAACCAGGATATCCTCGCCGCCTTCAGCAGCCAGGGCCCAACGGCTGTTGATTTTGCCGTGAAGCCTGATGTGACCTCGGTTGGGGTTAACGTCCTCAGCTCCTGTGTTAGCAGCGATTTCGTCGATTGCGGTGGCTCGTCGTGGGCCTTCCTCAGCGGCACCTCAATGTCAACGCCGCACATTGCTGGCTCCGCGGCGGTACTATTGAATCTGCATCCGTCTTGGTCACCTGCGTAAATTAAGTCAGCGCTCGTGAACCGCGCCGATCTAGTAATCCAGGATGCCGTGACCGGCTTGCACGACGTTGGCCCAACGGCGCAAGGAGCCGGGCGTGAGAACCTTTCCGTCGCAGCAGACGCGACGAGTTGGATGGATCCTGCTGCGGCGAGTTTCGGGCGCGTGACCCTTGGTCATCCGACGTCGCTCACGATCACACTGTCAAATCCGACTGGCACCGATGAAACGTTCAGCGTGTCTGTGACGAAGTTTACACCTGACACATTCGGCGGAACTGTCCCAAGCGTCTATGATGCTGGAACCTTGAGCGCAGGCGACACCCGGATCAATGTGCCAGGGAGCGTAACGGTCCCGGCCAACGGTTCGACCACGCTTACCGTGACGGTCAATACCGGTCAGCCATCAGGAACGGTGGTCCAGGGATGGATCAACCTCGATGGGCCGGGCTCCAATGACCTGCACTTCGCGTACTACGCCATAGTTGGCCATTAGTAAGATCGCGAAATAGTTCTATGCAAAGCAGGGACGCGGCCAAACCGCGTCCCTGCTTTTTGCGTACGGAGGCCCTACTGAGTCATCTGCAGTTCGAGGGTAGGGTCTCTCTCTCGCATTAAGAATCGACAAAGCTGGATCGTTCCAGCTAAGATGGTTCGTCATGCTAGCTTTGCACACAGCCGCGGGAGCAACTTATCTGATGCAGATCTTCGCGTCCGGATTTCTCGCAGTTCTTTTTCTTCAATCAGGAATTGATAAAATCGTCGATCGGCGCGGAAACCTCGAATGGCTGAAGGGACATTTCGCGAAAAGCCCGTTAGCCGGAATCGTCACCGCCATGCTGACTACTATCACAATCCTTGAGGTCGCGGCCGGCGCGCTGAGTGCGGTTGGCTGCGTATTTGTAATTTTTTCGCGCGATTCAACCGTTGCGTTCTACGGCGCGATCGTTTCCGCGGTTGGGATCATTGCGCTGTTCTTTGGGCAGCGAATGGCTAAGGATTATGCTGGAGCAGCGGTCCTTGTTCCGTACTTTCTGCTGACCGTGGTTGCGATTTATCTGCTCGCGCAACCGTAAATCAGTGACAATTTTTAGGTCATGCCTGGAGCATTCCTTAACGAAATAACCGTTGACGATCCACGGCGCAATCATCCCGTGTTGAGAAAATCGCCTTGTGTCACGACTGCAGCTGAGGCGATGGAAAACTATAAGGCAAATTGCGCACGCACCTGGTATGAGGACGATGCCGACCCGAATGATCCTGCTGGCAAATACGCTTTTCAGCGATTGCGGGAAACTTGGTTCACTCCTCAAACTAATCCCAAGTTCAAACTTCGCCGAGACGATAACTTTTATGCTATTGGCTCATGTTTTGCGCGTGGCCTTGAGCACTTTCTCGCCAAGCACAACATTAGTGTTGAAAGCGCGGCGCCGGAATTTGCTAAACTTCAACCGGCCAAGATGCGGGTATCAGCACTCGGATTCACGAACAAATACAACACCTATTCGATATTAAATGAATTGCGGTGGTCGCTTGAGCCAGACGCAACATTTCCTTTGCGGTCTATTGCTCAACTAACAGAAACGACTTGGTACGACCCGCACACAAACCCAACGCTAAATTTCACCGGCCTGGAAGAAACGCTGGAGCGTCGTGCGCTGATGCAAACGGTTACGAAGCGCATAAGGAATTGTCGTGCTGTGATCGTCACCCTCGGGCTGGCAGAGGTGTGGCGCGATGTTCAAACAGATGTGTTCGTTAATTGCACTCCGCTTGCCGTGGCGTACACGCTAAAGCCGAGCGCAGCTCCATCTTTGTTTACACCCGAACCAGATCGATACGAATTTCATCTAACGAATTTCGCTGAAAACTGGGCCAATCTGGAAGCCATTTACGCTTTATTGTCTCGGTATGGACATCCTGACTTTCACATTGCGGTCACCGTCTCTCCGGTTCCCTTGATGAACACGTTTTCAAGCATGGATATTGTTGTGGCTAACACCTGGGCGAAGTCGCTCTTGAGAGCAGTCGCGCAGGAGTGGGCTGCTGCGCATGCCAATGTAGATTACTTTCCAAGTTACGAGATCGTGCAAAACTCTGATCGTGCAGCGGTATGGGAGCCAGATCTGAGACACGTCAGAAGCGCCGGAGTACAGCACATCATGGAGTTATTCCTGCAAAAGTATCTTGAGTAAACGTCGTGATAGCTGATCGCTCTACGAAATCCTGACTCACCACCGCGTTGTTTTTCGGGTGATTACGCTCAGAAGATTTGCAACTGCACAGTTCGTGATAAGCCTACTGCTTCTCCTCTGCGCTTTAATGTTCTATTACTTCGCGGTTCTTAGAATCGATTACCGCAAGACAGCGCTCCTGGATCTTGGTCCCCATCCCGACGCGACGGAATACTTCGCCCAGGCTAAAGCGCTCCAGCGCGATGGCTGGCCTTCCATACAGATTGGTTACGAGAAATTGCCATCAAGGTACCCTTTTGGATACCCGGCGCTGATGCTTCCCTGGTTGAAGATTTTGCGGGAAGCAGACGCCGTACTGGCACCGTTTCGCACTAGCCAAACGACAGGGCTACTTCTGCTGTTGGCGGTGTTTGCCTTTTACGCGTACCTCGCGATGCCATTGACCGGTGGGTTTGCGGCGCTGTTACTGGCCACGCTTCCTGGCTTCTTCACTTTCTGTCGTTCGTCGTTGAGCGAAGTGAGCGCCTCCCTGCTAATTATACTAGCGTTCATGTTTGCCTACCTGGGGATTACGGAAGAACGCCGCTGGAAAATCTATTTATCCGCAGTTTTACTTGGCCTTTCGTTAAACATTCGAATCCAATCGCTTTTTTTCGCGCCACTGTTGCTGGCAATGGCTCTGTTCCCGAGGAGAGGAATGTCCTGGCGCTGGTTTCTTCATTGCGTTGCTATTCCGGTTGTCTTCGTGCTAGCAGCTAGCCCTATGCTGATCTTAAACACGATCCAGTTCCATTCGCCGTTAACAACAGGTTACGACCTGTGGGTCCCGTATTTTAGCAGAAATCATCTTCTGTTTCGTTTGGGATGGATTCCAACTAATGCTGCCAGTCTTTGGAGGGAATTGATTCTGCAGCCGCATGGATACTACGCTGCCAACATTTTTGGCACTGGCACATCGTTTGTTCCTGCCTTCGTTGTTCTCGTTTGCACCGGCCTGTTTTTTATCCGTTTGAGCTGGTTCGTTGGCTGCGCTTTTCTAGCGGGGTTCAGTTCCTTTGCCGTCACGTTGAGCTACCTATTTGGCAAAGATGGACGATTCTATCTGCCGCTTTTGATTCTTCTAATCGCCGTCGCTGTCCTGCCCGTCACCTGGGCCGCCAATAACCTCTTTGCTGGAAAACGAATCATTGCTGCTCTCAGCATCTTTATTTTATTTACCGGAGCCTGTCTCGGTTATCCTTCTCGTTCGGGCTATAAAACACATGAAATTGACCGGTTGCAGGCCTGGGACGCTCTTAATTTTGCCACTTCACGTCGCCGATCGCTCGCGTTCCTTGCGGAAAGGCATTTCGCTACACTAAATCGGCAACCTGGGATCGTTCTCAGTGATATTGATCCTGTTTATTTGAATGCTCTTTTGCCGCGTTCGTTCGTCGCGGCTCCGATTGATGGAAAACATAATTACAAGTGGAGCTATACATGGCGTTATGATCGCCCCCAAGCCTCCGCCCTGGTGGAACACGGCTTGCAACAGTCGCTTCCGGTTTACGCGCTATTTTCCTCCCGGAACGACGTCGCCGGGAACCAGTCGCGCCTGCCGAACGTTCCTGGATATGAATGGCGGACCCTAAGCGACTTCCAGCGCAATGTAGCAATCCTCACACTTGCTGCAATCGGATCAGATCAGGCTGCGCCAGCCCCCGAGTAAATGCGCCTTACAGTTCTCTTCCAACATGGCGCACCTGGAGGTCGATTTATGCAAAAAGCTCTTCGGCCTGGTTTATTCGCCGGGATGATCTTGTTGGCAGCCTACCTTCGTGTAGCGGGATTGACCTGGGGGCTCAACACCGGGTATGGACACGACCTGAATTTCCAGCCCGACGAATTTGTAAGCCTTAGGGGTGTTCTCGAGCTGGACTTACTAGCAGGCCATATTAAAGCCCCGGGAGCATACTTCGAGGGAACGTTCAACTACTATCTGTGGGCCGTGCCAGAAGCACTGCTTAAGCTTACCGCTAGCAAGAATGCGGATCTCAGCGACTCAACGAAGACAGAACGTCACTCCGATCTGTTGTATGTCTCCCGATGGATGTCGGTGTTACTCGATCTCTGTACCATTATTATCGTGTTTCTCGCGATTAGAGAGGCGACTCGGAAGTTCTATCCGTCCTTTTTGGGCGCGCTTTGTTACGCTGTTCTGCCAATGCAGGTGATTTACGCCCATTTCATGAGGACTCATATTTTGAGCAATCTGTTCTGCGCATTGGTCATTTGGCTGTCATTTAAGCTTCGGAAATCCCAATCGTGGCAACTGCTTTTGCTCGTCGGCCTACTTTCTGGTTTGGGAGCAGCGACTCGGTATCCCGTCGGAATCATCGCTGTGATTCCGTGCCTCTCCTTGCTACTTGGTGGCGATGACAACTTACCAAACTGGAAGGTCCGGCTTTCGAAGCAGGCGAAACACTTCGTAGCAAGCCAGGTTTGGTTGATTGGTTTGGGATTTGGAATTGGGCTGTTCCTCGGTCATCCAATGCTGTTTTTGGATACAGCAGGCGTTACAAAGGCAGTTACCAGCGAGACGCTAAAATATGCGTCGTTACACGAGTTCAGCAGTAGCCGATTGGTTAATCTGTCTGTTCTCTGGAGATATGTTACGTACGTGATTCCGTTTGCGATGTATCCCATGCTGTGGCTGGCTCCCTACTGCGCAATCTTATATCTTCTTTTCAGACGCAGCCTTTACAGCTTGTCTGTTCCAATACTGATTTTCTCCTTTCTGTATCTTTACTTCATGGGAAAAGGGTACCTGGGACCTTATTTCGCTCGCGTAACCATGCTTTTGTTTCCTGGCTTTTGTGTACTTGTTGGAATTGGTTGCAGCGACTTGCAGTTGACACTGCGAAACAAACGAGCAACAGCCGTTGTTTTAAGCGGCGCACTCCTGCTCGTCATGGTGCCGTCGATAATTTTCGATCTGGCATACGATCGGGCTATGCAGCAGACGGACGCACGTGAGGTTCTTAGGAAAGACCTCCAAAGGTTCATCGGACGAGCGCCAACGCGGATTGGTATTTTGCAATGGGGACCCTATTTTTACACCGCAATGCCCGCCGCCAAGCCACTAAGCAGCGAAAAAGTGGTGGTTCAGTTACAGGATGCTGGCGAAGACGCTGACTTCTTTCTGGTGGGATTCCCCACCCAAATTACCCCGGCGCTAGTCAACGCAACTGTTCGGCGGGTTGAGGCGCAGGGAAAATTTAGATATGCAAAAAGCTATCGCGTGCCGGTACGGATTTTTGGACACGAGTTTAGGCTCGTGCACTTTCCGCAAGACATGACGTATCCCTTTCCGATGATTTTGCTTTTTCGAGCAAGAACTCCAACATGAGTTGAGCACCAGCTCATTCGAAATCGCCATCATGTTGACGATGCGGAACTCAATGCAAAAGGGGGAACAGACCATCCCGATTTCCGAAAGGCCTGCCGGATCTCGCGCCGGCGATATCTTATTGCTGCCAATAGCGATATTCGCATTCTGGACGCTAGCGTATCAGCTTGTGCTTATCGTTAGATGGCCAGGGACAACGATCATATGGTGCTTTTTAGGTATCACGACCGTCGCTTTCTTTCTGCTGGCACGCTTATGGAAAGAAACAGACGCAATCCCTGGCAAAGGCTATCGGTTCCATCTCTCTCACATTTTTCTGCTGTTTTTGGGCATAGCTTGGGCAACTGCGGTTCTATTCGTGCGCCGGCCAAATCAAGACGATGTCGTCTATTTCCATAGAGTTCTCACCCAACTGCTGGATCTTAAGCAGCCCATCCACCTCCGTCAGACAGGTCTCGACATGGATGCCGCCGCATTTTCACCGGTCCACTTGGCAACCAGCTATGAAATGCTCATGGGCTTTCTGGGGCATTATCTTGGAATCGACCCTCTTTTCTTTTATCAAATCATCGGCCATGCATTGGCCGCGTTTGCGATTCCCTTTGTCCTTTACTGGTGCGTGCGAAGACTTGGATTGGATCGCTGGCCAGCAACGCTGGGCGCGTTGTTCGGAGTGGTATTCTTGCTTTTGGACAATCCTGGGCCAGCGGTGATTGGAACTGTTTCCCGTTACTGGTCATTCGGGATGGCTGCCGGTTACCTGTGGGAGGGGAGATCGATCGTGTTCATCCTGACCTTGCCGCTCGCTCTTGTGCTAAGCTATCGATTCCTGAGTAAGGCTAACCGAAGCGATCTGGTGTGGTTGACCCTCTTGGGTGTCGCTAGCGTCGGTCTCGCTAACACGGCGCTTTACTTGATCCCAGCGGTGATTGGGTGCTCCTGGTTGACTTTTTTCACCACTCAGCTATTTGAACAAAAGCAATCTAAAGACCTACGGGAGGAGATTCGCCGCGGGCTGTTCCTGATAATACCGCTTGTCTACCCGATCGGAATATTGGTTTTGCTGATGATTAACATAATCCCAAAACCAATCGATATAAGCATGTATGGACCAACATACATGCCTTGGGTCGAAAGTATGACATTTTTCGTGGGAGGACCAGCAGGGTACCTTCGTAACGCTGTACTTATGATCGCCGTGCCGCTGGTCGTTGTCCGGGGCAAGACCGGGCTTTTTTTGTTTTTTTATACGTGCGCGATCTGGGTTTTTTGTTTGAACCCTCTGCTTGCCCCGTGGTGGATGAGACACATTCTGGCGCTGTGTCACTTTCGCTTGAATTATTTAGTGCCATTACCATTGCTCTGCGCCATGCTGCCAGTAGCAGGTCCACGGTTGTTTCGAAAAGCACCCGCCCGTCCTTCGGGAGATCGATTTCTACTCACAGGCGCGCTCCTGGCTATCGTGGTTAGTTTCTTTTACAGTTATCGTGCACTCTCGATCATGCCGATTAGCGCACAGGCAGCATGGAAAACGCCGTTCGAGTACCAGTTTGTTAAAGACAACACCGATTTTGCTCGAGCGGCCGGCAAGTATATTGAACATAGTAAGCTACTCGTTCCAACTTGGACGGCCGGTTGCGAGTTACCGCTACTGTTTCCAGAAATGAACGTCGTGTCGCCCCGGCTTGTCACTCATTATTTTACCAATGCTGGCAATCCGACAGAGGGCAAGCTTCGCCGCCAGTCACAGCTTTTCATCGAGGGAGACAACTCCCAAAATTCCAAACGGCTTCAACTGTTGGAACCGAAATTTCGCCAAGTCATCGAAACGGGTCGCGCAAATGCCGTTGCAGTTCCACAATCTCAAAGCCAGCGGGTACTGGCGACCCTTCAATCGATTGATCCCGGCTGGCATCGCGTTCTGGAAGCTGGCGGGCTGGTATTGCTCTTACCAGCTAAGCAGTGAACCACCGGACTCGCATCCGAAATCTCGAATGCGGCAGCGAACGTCAGGCACAGGGCGACAGGTGTTATTTCGCCGACGCGAAAAGATTCGCGTACCACTCCAGGCTGACGCTAACTGAGTCGGCGCGGAACGGCACAAGCCCATAATTTGTTATTTGGGAGACCGACATGTTTTTAATTCGCAGAGTGTCAATAAGTTCAAGCCAATTCGCTCCAGCCTGTTCAAGCCCGTAAGGCCAGAATTCCAGGAGTAACTTTGCTGCGGGATTGTCGGCCAGGACACGATTAGTCCCGCGCAAAGCATGAAGCTCGTATCCCTGAATATCCATTTTGATCAGGTCAACGCGTTCGCCGGGTTTGAAGTAATCGTCCAGCGCTATGATATCGATTTGGACAGCGGGGCGCGAATCTCCCTCGGTCGCGTATGTGCGATGATCGACGTTTAGTTTATCCGAAACATACAGCTTGGACCTTCCGCTGGATTCGCCAACCGCAGCCTGAGATAAGCGGACGTTCGCGAGGTTACGGGTCGCAGACTGCAAGCGCCTAAAATTTTCCGGGGAAGGCTCGAATGAATGAACGACGCCGGTCGGACCAACCATGCGGGAGAGAAACTGCGAATAAACACCGATATTTGCACCCGCGTCCACCACGACAGCTCCCGCGGACAAGATACTTCTCAGTAGCTTCCGCTCCGCACGATCAGTGTAAGCTTTGAAAGCACGATAACACAGTACGTATAAGGGAAAGGCGTGGTCATAAGCCCTATTGCCAACTCCGCGAAGAAGCGAGGCTAACTGCATCAGGAGGTTGCCGAGAGAACGCGGCAACGGCCGATCACTTTGCCGCCGGATTTCGAGCTCGCGGCCGCAGAACCGAGAAATGCAATTTTGGGCTTCACCGCGGATGAATGTACTTCATGCATTATAACATTGGAAAAGATATTGAGAAATCATACGTTCGCCCGATGCGACTGCGCTGGAGACAGATGCTCACGTCGAACCTGCAGGCGGCGGCACGCTGGGATCGCTGGGATCTTGTTGCTCTTGTGCTCGCTGTGTTCATTGCTCTTTGGATCTTCGCGCTCAAACTTAAGACATTCTACGATCTCGGCTACTCATCGGACCTTTTCACGATGGTCCAAGCGGCGCGAAGCTGGCTCGAGGGAAAGGGGGTCCTCCAGGATAATTATTTGGGGAACCTCCTTGCTGTTCACACCTGTTTTCTGCTTCTGCCGCTCGGACTTATTGCAAAACCGTTCGGTGCCCCCGGCTTGCTATTCGTGCTTGCTGCGTCGGTAGGGGCGGCCTACTTCTGCGCAACACGTATCCTGCGTCTTCTCGGCGTTAATGGTCGCGTCGCCTTAATCGCAGCCGCGGCAATGCTTGTGTCACCGTTTTCGGTTGCGTTCTATCAAGAGTGGGCCTTCGGATTCCACGTCGAGGTTCTCGCTCCGACATTATGTTTAGTCCTGTTCTATTTCCTGCTTCAGCGGCGAATGGTTGCCTCAATCGTGACAGCACTCGCTGTCATCAGCCTGAAGGAAGATGCGCCAATTGCCGCAGCTATGGTGGCGATCGTAGCAGCCGTTGAGACGTGGATTTCCGAAGCAGGCAAACGCGGAGGCTGCCGCATTAACTGGCCGGCAGCGGTCACACTTCTCTTATCGGTTTCCGCAATTCCACTTTTGCTTGCGATTTGTTTGTCACAGACGCCGACGCCGGGTGCTCGTCGCGGGGTTGATCGCCTAGATATTGTGGCGCCGGGAACTCTATCCAGTACCGAAGCAGTTTTCGGTTTTGTGGCCTCACACATTACCCATTGGCTTGAGAGCAGTGTTGTCCGTCAATGGCTCTGGGTCATGTTAGTCGGGAGCTTCGGAACAATCTTGTTGCGCCCGTGGTTTCTCGTACTTGGTATCCCGACGACGGTGGTCGCATGGATGAAGAATCGGAACGACCTGCTATGGGCACCACGATTTTTTCCGACAGCGGCACTGCTCTGGTGTATCACGTTGGTAGGTTTTGCCTTGATTGTGCGCATCATACCGTACAGTAGCAAATGGACACGCGCTGCAATGGTTGCGGTCACAATTGCAATCGCGGCATTCTCGGCGTTCGCCCAACTTGCTCTTGTGCCGCCAGCGCGCAGCGCTTACCTCCTTCGGTCTGGAAGCTTTTACTCGCCGCAGGATCGACAAGAGGCAGACGCGGTGTTTGCGCACTACCGTCGTGAAGGCAAGCCCGAAGAACCTGTTATTGCTTCAACCTTCCTTTTTCGCTATGCGCACGATCGAAACCTCTTCTGGCTCGATCGACTGCATGGCCGGCCTGCGCCCATTTGGATTCTTGGCGACAGCGCCGACCCCTATGTCCGGTATAGGATCAGCGCCGACATGATAAATGCAAGCTCTGGAATCAAAATGGAGGACTACACCGTCATTGATCATCGCGGCCGCTTCGTTCTGCTAAGGAGGAAGGACTGGCGACAGCGGGAAGGCGAAGCAAGGCGGAGTGGTACAAGCTTATCGCCGTAACATAAACTAGAGCTGCGGCCATCAGCGTCGCGTGAGGGTGACGGTAAAGAAAGCCGCACAGACGCGTGGAAAGCGACGACTGAGGGCGATGTCCAAGCGAAATAACATGCGATAGAGAAAACCCGGAACTGGCAACCTATGCGATATTCCACCAGTAACCATGTACGATAGTGCGCTGAAAGGCCTGGCGGCAAAACTCGTAAGATCGAAGTTATCATTTAAGCGTTGCAGCCATTTAGCGTTTTGGAAAAAGATCAGCCAGGGCAGCGCGATGTTGGCCGATGCCAGTGGTCCCTGCACTTCGCCCAGCTCAGGCTCGGAGATCCGGAAATCAATCGCTTCGTGATGCAGGTACTTGAAGATAAGGGTGGATAGCACAGAAAAAAAGGGCTCGGTCGCGATCACTTTTCCACCTGATTTCAACTTGCTGGCCGCGCGGTTCAGAAACGCAATCGGGTTTTTCAGGTGATGCAACACGTTAGTGAGCGTAATAACATCAAGGCTGTTGTCTTTGATCGCGTCCAACTTGTCGATTTCGTGGCAGTCAAACACGAGGTCGAGATAATCCAGATAAAGCACGTCGCTCGTAACAACGTTTGGGAGAAATTGTTTCAGGGGCGAAGTGCCACTGCCTATTTCTAATATCGACAGTGCCGCCGGATTGGGAAGGTCCTTGAACTGATCACGGTAAAGTTCGCGATACCAGAAAAGAAGATTTTTATTGGCGCCGAGCCGCGCTCGATTACGCAATGTTGCGGCACGATCTTTCGCCTCCTCGCTCTGCACAATGATCGCGCTGCTCATTTGACGGCGCGGATATACAGCGAGCCGGCGAACTCCGAGATCACTGGCACGCTTTCGAGGAATCGGCCCACCGAGTTTAATCGATTAACTAGAGGAACTGGTGTTTTCGGATGCAAGAAATCGAATGGATCAATTCGAATTTCACGATACCCTGTTACTTCGAGCAGGCGCCTGAGCGACCATCGAAAGAATGCGGTCTCATCCGGTGAGTCGCGAAGTTTTCGCTTAACCCAGGGCACATTCTTCTGTATCGCGATCTGAGGGTTCAGCATGTTTGGCTCTGTAAAGCAAATTGTCCCGCCGGGCTTTAACACGCGGTAAATTTCGCGTAAGGCGTCCTGGATCTCGAGGTGATGTAAAACCGAGCTGCCCACGACGGAATCAAAGATGGCATCGGGATAACTTAGGTCATAAGCGTTCTGGATTTCGTAACGAACGTTTGGCGCAGAACAATTCGCCCTCGCGATTTCCAGAAGCTCGGGCGAGACATCAAGCGCCACGATCTCCGCTCCTGAGCGCGCCAGTTCGCGAGTGAAATAGCCTGTGCCGCATCCCAACTCAAGAACACTCATCCTCGGCCCAAGATGTTTGCTAAGCATCTTCACCCGGCGCGCCCAGCGCAGTTTGCCAGCTGGGCTCTCCCAATTCCAAATCTCCCCCGCCCCGTGTTCGGCCAGGAAGCGCCCGTGTTGAATTTCTTTGGCAATACGTTCGTGCACTAGAAAACTTTCACTATCTGTGGATTTGAAACTCGCATGCCCTGGTCGCCAGTGTGAAAACGCGGGAGCTGATAGCGACTTAGTAGCCGAGTTTTAACTTCAAGAAGCCGTGCCAGCACATCTTTAGCATGACAAGTCCGTGTCGAAAAACCTTGGTCATCTTCGTCGAACCATAGATGCGTTCCTGGTAGTGGACGGGCAAGTCCAGAATTTTAAGGTTCAACTTTGCGGCGCCGAACAGCAGTTCGTAGTCTCCCCAGCGATCCTCGGTTCCCCAGCGTCCGAGCATCGGCTTAATCCGCTCCCAGTCGCTTCTCCAGAGGACTTTTGTGCCGCACAGCGTGTCCTTAACTCTTTGCCCGAGCAGATATGTAAAAGCGACGCTGAAAAATTTGTTGCCCAGCATGTTTGCTCCGTTCATTGCTCCTTTTGGCACGGGATAGACCAAGCGCGATCCATTGACAAACTCCGCCTGGCCCGAAACGATAACATCGACGAAGTAAGGCAGCTCCTCGGGAATCGTCGTTAGATCGGCATCGAGAATCATCAAAATGTCGCCTGTCGCAGCGTCAAAGCCTGTCCAGACGTTTCGCGACTTGCAAACTCCCGGCCCATGCTCAAGCCGAATATTTTTTTCC
>QHNR01000074.1 GCA_003218475.1 Verrucomicrobiota bacterium
AGTTGCAGCCTGACCATGATGGAGAACGCGGCGCCAGCGGCCCGACGCGATGTCGAGCGATTTTTTGAGAAGCTCGTTCCCGAAGACGCGGACTACGAGCACGATGACGAAGGCCCGGACGACATGCCCTCGCACATTCGCATGGTCCTGACGCAGACGAGTGAAACCGTGCCGATTGCTGATGGAAAAATGCAGCTCGGCACCTGGCAGGGAATTTTCCTTTTCGAACATCGCCGAGAATCGCATCGGCGAAAAGTTTCAATGACAATTATCGGCGAATAGGTAGGGCGGTTCACCGAACCGCCCGCGCAGGCGATTGAGGTCAATCCCTCCTACCATAAATCGCGTCCATGGCGCAACAGCTTGTCCGATTCTCCTAACTTGGGTCATACTCCTGCCCCGGCTCAGAGCATCTGTTTCGCCGGTCGTGTCCTCTTTTGTCCATTTCGACTTGCTTTCGCGCGACTTTTTACTTGGATTCCGGCGTGCCAGCGGTTGATAACGGGGCATCGGGGGATGCGATCGATCGGGCCACTCAAGCTGACCCCGTTGCTTTTGCCACCACGCATTGGAGCGTGGTGCTGGATGCGCAAGGCGAATCGCCTGCAGCACAGGAAGCGCTGGAGAAGCTTTGCCGCACTTATTGGCGACCGATTTATAGCTTCGTTCGGCGACAGGGTGTCGGGCCTGAGGAGGCGGAAGATCTTACCCAAGGGTTTTTTTCGCTGCTGCTAGAGCGCCGCGATTTCGATTCTGTCCGCAAGGAGAAAGGACGTTTGCGCTCCTATCTGCTCACGTCACTGAAACATTTCCTCGCCAGCGAGCAGCGCCGTGCAATGGCAATCAAGCGAGGCAAAGGACAACGGCTGGTGCCACTGGAAGAACTCAGCGCGAAGGAGCGAATCGAGGTGGAACCAGCAGACCATCTCAGCGCGGATCGGCTTTATGAGCGCCGCTGGGCCTCGAGCCTCATGGAGCAGGTGCTGCGGCGATTAAAGGAGGAATACCGCGCCGCTGGCAATGCCGCGTTATTTGATTGGCTGAAACGATTGCTCACGGACGAGCCGGGAGCGCCGTCCCGGGCGGAGATTGCTGCGCGATTGGGGATGACGGAGAATGCAGTTTGGCAGGCCCTCCATCGGTTTCGCCACCGTTATCAAGTCTTATTACGCGAGGAAATCAGCCACACCGTTGCCATTGCCAGCGATATCGAAGATGAGCTGCGCCATCTAATTTCCGTGTTGCGGGCGTAAGGTATGGTAAAATTCCGCGCAGTACAAGGTGGGGAGCGGATGGGCGACTCTCCTTTGATGAGCAGCGTACTCAGAGTTTGCCGAAAGTGCGGAGCGGAAATCTTCGCCGACGCGCCGGAAGGACTTTGCACAGTTTGCCTGTTTGAGACAGGCCTTGGTCTGATCGCACGTCCATCTGTGGCCGCTGGCGACCGCGGCTCCCTTGAAAATACTGAAACGAGTGACGCAAATGCTGCGCCCCATATTAAAAAAGCTCCGCGTCCGGCAAAGACGCTGGCCGAGTTTGGCGATTATGAGTTGCTGGAGGAAATCGGCCGCGGCGGTCAGGGCGTCGTGTATCGCGCGCACCAGAAAAGTCTTAACCGCACTGTCGCACTCAAATTAATCGGTCTGGGACATTGGGCCACCGAAGCACACCTGAAGCGATTCCGTCGCGAAGCCGAAGCCGCAGCCAGTTTAGAGCATCCCGGTATCGTTCCAATCCACGAAGTCGGCGAGCGCGAGGGCACTTGCTATTTCAGCATGGGATTTATCGAAGGCGATCAACTCGATGAAGTGGTTCGGCGCGAACCAATGCCAGTTCGTCGCGCCGCGGAATTAATCGCCAAGGTCGCGCGCACTGTTCATTACGCTCACGAGCACAATATTCTTCATCGCGACATTAAACCGGGAAACATTCTGCTTGATCAAAAAGGCGAACCGCACCTCACCGACTTCGGGCTGGCGCGACTAGTCGAGACAGAGAGCACTATCACGCGCACGATGGAAGTGCTGGGCACGCCCAGTTACATGGCCCCGGAACAGGCGGTAGGCAACAACGCAGCGATCACAAGCGCGACCGATGTGTACGGCCTTGGCGCGGTATTCTATCAACTACTGACCGGCCATCCGCCTTTCGCTGGGGGGACAACTTTTGAAACGGTACGGCTGGTTTTAGATACTGAGCCGCGACAACCGCGCCTCTTGAATCCGAAGATAGATCGAGACCTCGACACCATTTGCCTCAAGTGTCTCGAGAAAGATCCAAAGCGCCGGTACGCCTCCGCGCTCGCGCTCGCCGAAGATCTTGAACGCTGGCTAAAGCATGAGCCGATCCGCGCCCGGCGCACTGGACTCGTCACCCGTGGCAGAAAGTGGGTGCGACGCAATCCGAGTATCGCGGTAATGGCGGCGATGCTTCTCGTCTTGGCCTTGCCATTAGGCGTGATGATTTGGAAAACCGGATCAGAGCGTTCGCCACTGTCGAATGTGGCACCGCCGGAGAAAAGCATTGCGGTGTTGCCATTTAGCAATCTGAGCAAGGAACAAGAGAACGCCTTTTTCGCCGATGGCGTGCAGGACGAGATCGTGACTGACCTCGCGAAAGTGGCCGATTTGAAAGTGATCAGCCGGACGAGTGTGATGCCATACAAAAGCGGGGTGGCGCGCAACCTGCGCCAGATCGGGCAACGCACAGTTGGTCGATGCCCGTACCGATCGGCACCTATGGGCCCAAACTTATGACCGCGATCTGGCGGACGTGTTTGCGATTCAAAGTGAGATCGCAAAGACGATTGCTGATCAATTGCAGGCGAAACTTTCGCCGCGTGAAGAGAACGCAATCCGACGTTCTCCGACGAGCGACATCAGCGCGTTCGATCTCTACACGCGCGCCAAAAATATTCTTCTGACGTCAAGCTCCGGCGGGAAGGCGGATACCCTCCAGGCGGTCGATCTGCTAAACCAGGCTGTCGCACGCGATCCATCGTTTTTCGATGCCTATTGCCAGCTCGCCTTCGCTCATGACGCGCTTTATTTCTTTGGCTACGACCATACATCGGCGCGTCTGGCGTTAGCGGAAGCAGCTCTTCAAGCTGCCTCTCGCCTTCGTCCGGATGCTGGTGAAACGCATCTTGCGCGCGGACAGAATCTTTATTGGGCGTACGGCGATTACGACGGTGCTCTGGCTGAAGTGGAGGTTGCCCGCCAGACGTTGCCTAACGATGCGCGGACATTCGACCTGATGGGTCTCATCCAGAGGCGTCAGGGGCACTGGGAAGAATCCACGCGAAATCTGGAGCGCGCAGTGGAGCTGAACCCGCACGATATTGACACGCTGCTGCTGGGGGTAGCAGGGAACTACTCGCTTCTTCGACGCTATGCCGAAGCAAACCAGTGGTCCGCTCGCGCATTGGTTTTTGAACCTAACAATGCCTTTACGAAAGTATGGCTTGCGTACATGGATTTTGCTTCGAAAGCCGATACCCGACCGTTGCATCAAACAATCGATTCAATTCGGGCCAAAAATCCTGCCGCGGCGGGGCCCGAAATCGCTCATTTTTGGATTATTTGCGCACTGGCCGAACGCGACGCCGCGGCTGCAAGAGACGCCTTGATCGCGTTTGGCGAGGAGCCAATTAACTTCGCTCCCAATAATTTTCGTTTCAATCGTCCATTTGCAGAAGGTGTTATTGCTCGTATGACAAAAGACGATGGGAAAGCACGATCGGCTTTTACTACTGCGCGCGCGGAGCAGGAGAAAATCGTCCAAGCTCAACCAAATTTCGGCCCGGCGCTGTGCGCGCTTGGTTTGATCGACGCCGGTCTCGGGCGCAAAGAGGAAGCGCTGCGCGAAGGCCGGCGCGCGGTTGAGCTTCTTCCTGTGGAAAAAGATTCAATGAATGGCGCGGTCATGGTCGAGTATTTGGCGGTGATCGCTGCATGGGTTGGTGACAAAGATCTCGCCTGCGAACAACTTGCCAGCGTCATCCGCCGTCCAAGCAGCCTCAGTTACGGTCGATTGAAACTGCTGCCGTTCTGGGATCCGCTGCGCGGCGACCCGCGGTTTGAAAAGCTCGTCGAAGAATCAAAGCAGCCGTTCGCGCTGAAGTAATATCTGGGGGAGGAGTCGCCGCGGCCCGTTCGACTTCGCTCCCGCCTTTGCTCCACTTCGGCGTGGCGAGCAGGGCAAGACTCCATGCCCTCCGATCCGTGAAATCCGCGCCCTCCGCGGTTCCGCTTTAACGATTGAACGGTTTATCGTTTCAACTCCGAAAGCATTCGCGAGTAGGCAATTTAACGATTTCCCCAACTTTCCGCGTAAGGCCCGGCCAATTTTCGCGCAGTACATCAGTGAAGCGCCAGAAATGACTTCTCACGACGAGGAGTCAAAGAAGGCCAGAACAAAAAGGAAATTAAATCATGAAAAAACAAAACGTTCTCGCGCTCGCTCTAAAACCGGCGATGCGCGTGACGGAATCAGTCGGTATCAGTACTATGCTGATGTTGACCGCGGCCCTGATCGCGATGATCACGCCGTCCGCGGTGAGCGCCTCGTCACCGTGCCACGCGCCCATTGCCACTCGGCTAGTCACAGGCCTGCAGGGTGCCATGGGCAGCACCATCGGCCCCGATGGTGCGCTGTACGTCACCGAAGGCGCAATCGGCACGATCTCGCGCGTCGATCCGCAGACCGGGGAGAAAACGACGTTCGCCAGCGGTCTGCCACCGGCGATCATCGGCATCGGTGGGGCGATCGACGTCGCGTTCATCGACAATACCGCGTACGTACTGGTCACCCTAGTCAACGATCCCTTGTTCCCCAGCAGCAACGTTGACGGGATATACCGAGTGGACGGCCCAGACAGTTTCACTGTCGTTGCTGACATTGGTGCGTTCAACTTGGCCAACCCGCCGACCATTCAGTTTCCGTACTTCATCGCGACCGGTCTCCAGTACGCGCTGCAAACCTACCGTGGCGGCTTCCTGGTCGCCGATTCGCACCTCAACCGCGTGCTGCGGGTCACACTCGACGGCGAGATCAGCGTGTTGATCCCATTCGACAACATCGTCCCGACCGGGCTGGCGGTGAGAGGCAATACGGTGTACATGGCCGAGGCCGGCCCCGACCCCCACCTGCCCCAGAACGGCAAGGTTGTGTCGTTCGGGGCGAGATCGCCCACCGCTACGGAGGTAGCCTCCGACGTTCCCTTCCTCCTTGACGTGGAATTTGGCGGCGGCAGTCTCTACGCCCTCTCGCACGGCACGGTCGACCCGAATATTGACCCGAGTAATGCGGTGGCGTACACCGGCGCGGCTCGAGTTCATCGGGAACACCGCGTACTTCGTGACCCTCACCGGAGAGATCTGGAAGATCGACGGCGTCTCCTGTCCGCCCTGATTCGCTCGTAGTTCGGTTCGCTCCACAAGCCCACTATGTAAACAGACGCAGTCTCAAAAAAGCCGTCGCGCCTCACAGCCTGGCGGCTTTTGTTTACGCGGCAAACGTCGACATCGTCGCACAACTTTTTCCCAGCAGCCCGGCCCTCCCAGGCGACGCAGCATTTCGGGTGCGATCCTGGGATCATAACACCTGTAGCGGCTGCACGGGCTGCATTCCTTAGATTCGCAGGCGATACGCCTGCCACTACAGTTGATAAATGGCATCCGCCAGACGCAATGATTTTTCGTTAGGCAAGACCGATTGCTCCATTTGGTTCATCACGTAGGCGAAACTGATCCCGTTTTCAGGATCGGCGAAAGCGTGACTGCCGCCCGCGCCAGGCTGCCCGAAAGCTGACGGCGATGTTCCGAAGATAGCGCGTTTCGAAACTTGACCGCTTAAA
>QHNR01000006.1 GCA_003218475.1 Verrucomicrobiota bacterium
GCCAGGGATGCCGAAATTTCAGACTTCGTTGCCACGGCGTAGTAAATCGCTCTTCTCTTTCTACACCCACCATTTCTCCCGGTTGCGCACTGAGTTCGATCGCCTCGGCTTCAAATAACATCTGACCGCGCAAGAGGCCGAGTAGTCGTCCCGTTTTATCGCAAACCGGATAGACCGGATAATGCCGAACCAGCACCGCTCTCATTGCTTCGGGCAGCGACATCTCCGGCGTGAGATAGAACGGATGGGTGAGCATGATTTCCTCGAGGCGCTGACTGCTTTGTGCCAGCAGCATGTCGCGCATGACAACGACCCCCAGGAGTTTCTCCTGCTCGTCTGTGACAAAGGCGTAGGTGATAATGGTTTTTCTCGCGAGACGCCGAATCTGTTCGGTTGCCTGGGCAACCGTTGTTTGCGGACTGAAGACTGCCAATGGTGGCTGGATTAATCGTCCGATGGTACGCTCCGGGTACGTTTGATTCCGCATCCATTGCTGATTCGTTTCAGGCGAAGCGGTGGCCAGAACGGTTTGCCGCCGCGACGGATCGAAGCGTTGAAGTATCTTCAGTGCCGAGGCGGGATTTAGCAGCTCCAGCATTTGAACAATAAACTCGTCTGGATACGGCTCCAGCATCCGGGCCGCCTCGCGCGGATCGCGTTCCACTACCTTTGTAAACAGCGTCCTTACCTCCGGCTCAATTTCCCGGATAGCTCCGGATTCAAGTTCTTTTGCGGTGTGATTCATGGGAGCGAGTCTGGCAAGCCAACACGGCAATTGGCAACATTAAGTATCGAAACGACGCCAGTATTGTGTAGCGGCTGACTTGGAAATCGCCGCCGTCTATCGATCTTATGTTGTGCGTGTTCTCGGTCTCACCGGCGCGGGCGTTTCGGCTGAAAGCGGAATTCCGACCTTTCGTGGAAAGGACGGCTACTGGCGAAACCTCGATCCGGCACGGCTAGCAACACCGGAAGCATTTGCGCGAGATCCGAAACTTGTTTGGGAATGGTATCGCGAGCGCCGGCACCGCATCCGGAACGCACAACCGAATGCAGCGCACGCCGCGATCACGAAACTGGCCCAACGCGCAGACGAGTTCCTGCTCGTTACTCAGAACGTGGACGACCTGCACGCGCGTGCAGGACTCCCGAAGGAGAAGATGGTGCAGATTCACGGCGACATTTTCGTTACGACGTGCTCGCGTTGTGATTTCGGTTTCACCGAGCGGAAGCACGATCACGAGCAGGAGCAGGAGCAGGAGGAAGAGGAAGAGGTAGAGGAACAAAATGTCGTTCCAAGATGCGCGAAGTGCGATGCCCTCATGCGGCCCGGCGTTGTCTGGTTTGGCGAGCAACTCCCGTGGACCGAAGTGCAACGAGTTGAAACTTATCTCGATCGCGGAGTTTGCGATCTTGTGATTGTCGCCGGAACCACTACGACTTTTGGATATATCGTCGATTGGGCGCTGCGGGCCAGCCGTCGCGGCGGTGAACTTATCGAAGTAAATCCCGAGGAGACACCGCTCTCACGATTCGGAACCCGACTAGTTCGCGAGCCGGCTGCGATTACATTGCCGCGGTTGGTTGATCGTTTTATTCGAAGTCGCTGATGTGTTGTCTGGGGAGCACAGGCTGCCAGCCTGTAGTTCGCGGCAACTTGCCGCGAACCGCGCCGTTAACACGATCACTTTTGCGGCCATGCAATCGGCAAGCTGCCGAATGCTACAGGCCTCTGCTCCCCGGAAACAGGCGCAGCAACGACGAATTGGCAGGAGCCGGTGAGTAGCGGCGTGGCTTGCGGTCTTGATTACCGTTGGTTTGAAATCAGTTCTACACAGCGATCCAGCGCAGATAACGCTCGGCAGATCGCGCGACTGCTGCTTTTGCATCTGCGAGCACGTTGGCTTTCCACCAACCGCCGTAGATCTGCTCGAATGAGAAC
Source organism: Verrucomicrobiota bacterium (assembly GCA_003218475.1). GTDB lineage: Bacteria > Verrucomicrobiota > Verrucomicrobiia > Chthoniobacterales > UBA10450 > Udaeobacter. The sequence continues at coordinate 1,943 of QHNR01000006.1, forward strand.
GGTTCAATTCTTTCGAGAATGCGATGAATCGCAGCGGCGCCGAGCGGAATCAAATTTGGATAACTTCGCATAAAACTGACGTAACGGTGGTCCTGCACTACGGTAATAATGTCGCCGGTGAGCAATGCGCCCTGCCCATTTGCACCGGCTGGCCAATGCAACACCGTGCCGCCTTCAAAATGACCGCCGCAATTGATGAGTGTTAGTCCATCCCAGAGCGGAAGCGTTGTGCCTTCCCAGAATTGAATGCGTCGACTCTTGCGCATGATCCACTCGCGATCAGCGGCATGCAAAAATATTTGTGCGTCGAACCGCTCGGCCCATTCAGTCATCGACGAGTAGAAATGCGGATGCGAAATGGCAATGACGCGGATACCGCCGCGCGCGTTCACCTCGGCAATAGTTTCGTTGTCCAGCAAAGAGATGCAATCCCAGAGCAGATTTCCTCCGGGCGATTGCAGGAGCAAAGCACGCTGGCCTATCGCAAACTCCGGCTTGGTGTCGATCCCGAGAAGGCGTGGCGCTTCTTCTTCGAGGCGGTTGTGATGATCAGTCGCCAGCCATTTGAGCGTCGTCCATTTCTGGCCAGCGTGACGAACAAATTGCCGTTCATCTTCGCAAATTGGGCAGCTTGGCGGCGGTTGCGCGCTTTCAGCGAACTGCGTCCCGCATTGCATGCAGATAAAATTTTCGATGATTATACTTTCTAGCGCGATCTCTGATAGTTTCAGGCAATCGATTGTCCGCCGCATTGTCGATGCGGTCGCGATTGTCGCCCGGCGCACGACCTCCATCGGATGCGGATCAGGCGGCGCAAAATCAGCTCAAACCGAAAACGCGTCGGCAACCAGGCGGGCTTGCTCGCGTTTGTGGCGGGCTAGTGCGCCGACAGCGGGACTGGCGCCGGCGTCGTGTCCCGCGTACGCGATTTCGCTGCAAAAAAGAGTGCGCAATCGTGGCTCGATGAAAGTCCAAGCCCCCATGTTTTGCGGTTCTTCCTGGCACCACACGAGCTTCGCGCTTTTTGGAAATGGCTTGAGCATTTCGCGCAGCCTTTTTTCGGCTAGTGGATACAGCTGCTCGATGCGAATGATCGCTGCGTCATCAACCTTGCGCTCAGTGCGATATTTCAGCAGATCGTAATACACTTTACCTGAGCAAAAGATGATCCGCTTTACGTTGTCGGCGGGACCAGCCTCTGGGGCGCCGAGAATTTCTTCGAACCGGCCATGGATAAATTCTTCCGCAGGCGACGACGCGAACTTGGCGCGCAATAGACTCTTTGGAGTCATAATGATGAGCGGTTTGATGAAGTCGCGTTTCATCTGGCGTCGCAACACATGAAAATACTGCGCGGAGGTGGTGAGATTGGACACTTGGATGTTGTCCTCGGCGCATGCTTGCAGAAAGCGCTCGAGTCGCGCGCTCGAGTGTTCCGCGCCCTGGCCTTCGTAGCCGTGCGGGAGTAGTAGCACAATGCCGCTGGGCCGCTGCCATTTCGATTCTGCTGAGACGATGAACTGATCGATGATCGTTTGCGCGGCATTCGCAAAATCGCCGAATTGCGCTTCCCACAAGCAGAGCATTTTTGGGTAATCCAGCGAGTAGCCGTAATCAAATCCAAGCACGGCAGCTTCTGAGAGCGGGCTATTGTAAATGCAAATGCGCGCCTGTTTTTCGGCCAGGTGCATGAGTGGGACGTAGGGCCTGCCCGTCTGCGCGTCGTAAAGGACCGAGTGCCGTGTGCTGAACGTGCCGCGCGAACTATCCTGTCCCGACAATCGAACCGGAATTCCTTCCAACAACAATGATCCAAAGGCGAGGGCTTCGGCATAATGCCATTCATAGGGGCCGCCCTCTTCAAAGACCTTGCGCTGGTGATCGAGGACGATGCGTTTTATCTTCGGCTGAACCTCGAAACCTTCTGGTATGCGGGTAAGACCATCGACAATGATCTTGAGCGTCTTCTCGCTAATCGCCGTCGGCTCCGAGGTCCTTGTGTATTCCGGTTGGAATATTGCAGTCGATTCCTTGAACCTGGCCTTTTCACTGGCCTTCCGCTTTTCGATGGCGCTGACTTCGTCTCGCGTCATCTCCAACCGCAGAGCGAACTCGGTTTCCAGCGAGGCAGCGTCGTCTTCGCTTAGTGTTCCAGCTTCCAGTAGCTCGCGTTTGTAAAGCTGCGTGACCGAAGGTCGTTTCTCGATCTTTGCGTAAAGATCGGGCTGGGTAAACGAGGGTTCGTCACCTTCGTTGTGGCCATAGCGGCGATAGGAATACATGTCGATCACCACGTCTCGCCCAAATTGCTGTCGAAAATCGAACGCCAGATCGCTAACAAACTTAATGGCCAGCGGATCATCTCCATTCACATGGAAAATCGGTGCCTCAATCATCTTGGCAACATCCGTGGCATACGGAGATGATCGCGCATCTTTGGGAAGCGTAGTGAAGCCGATTTGATTGTTCACCACGATGTGAATGGTGCCGCCGGTGCTGTAACCGTGCAGTTGAGACAGGTTAAGTGTCTCGGCTACGATTCCCTGTGCAATGAAAGCCGCGTCGCCGTGCACCAGCAGTGGTAAAACTTTTCGCCGGTGCTCGGTATCCCCACGAATCCGTTGTCGCGCGCGAGCGTTTCCTTCGACCACGGGATCGACAGCTTCCAAGTGACTTGGATTCGAGGAGAGGCGAATCTCGACCTCGGCTCCTGAAGCAAGTCTGCGGACCGCGCGATAACCGAGATGGTATTTCACGTCGCCATCGCCGGCCACCAAATCAGGAATGTAATTCTCGCTAAATTCCGTAAAGACGACCTTCAGTGATTTGCGCAAGAAATTCGCGAGCACGTTGAGGCGCCCCCGATGCGCCATGCCCATGCAAATTTCCTCGACGCCACCCTCCGGGCACCTGTGCAGGACCGTGTCGAGAATCACCATGAGCGATTCCGAGCCTTGAAGGGAAAACCGTTTTTGACCCACGTAGCGCGTGTGCAGGAAGGTCTCGAACGATTCGGCTTCGAGCAGCGCGCGCAACAGCGCTACCTGAACCTCGCGCGGTGTCGAATGCTTTTGGGGCCGCCTCTCCAACCGCATCCGCACCCACTCGCGAATGCGCGGGTCCTGGATATGCATGAATTCCGAGCCGATGGAATCGGCATAAATTCTCTCGAGACCGGCGATCATTTCGCGCAAGGTCATTGGCCGATTGTCGAGGAAAAATTTCGACGAAATGCGAAGATCAAGATCTGATTCGCTAAATCCGAACTCGCTCAAACTGAGCAACGGATTTTGCGGTCGCGACTCTGCCAGTGGATCGACGCGTGCAATAGTGTGCCCCAGCGAACAATAGGCATACACAAGACCATCGACACGTGTCTGCAACGCTGCCTCGCGCGCCTCGGCTTCCGCCACCGTCGCCCCGTCACGTTGCGGCAGATTTCCCAGTGCGAATCCTTCGAAAAACGCAGACCATCCTGAATCGACTGACTCAGGATTTTTCTGCCAGCGACGGTAGTTCTCCTCGATCAGGTCGATATTTGCGCGAGCATCCATTGATGTACGCATAGCGATTTAATCTCCGATGATTGGGCGGCGCGGCAAGTTGACAGTGCGGAGGCCGCTTCGTTACTTGGGTGCGCGATGACTGACGAAAATCGTCGTGCAATGACATCGGCAGCTCGGGGTAGCGCGCGCGTCCCGCGTGCTGGTTTCGGCGTCGCGCCGAAACAATTTTTCCTTCGACTCTCGCTGCCGCTGAAGAGAGGCGACTCCAACGTAAAGTCCGCGATCGCGAGGACGTGCTCGCCAGCACGCGGGACGCGTGCGCTACCCAAGCACGCAATCTGCGCGCTTGCTGCCGTGTTGATCTTCGCGCTCTCGGCGTCCTCTTTTGCACAAGCCGACCCGGCTTCGGAACCGGCCGTTTTGGCTGTAGCCAAGGTGTTGCCGGCGGTGGTAAACATCAATACCGAGCGTGTAGTTCGACGCACCGTGCGCGATCCATTTGAGGATGTGTATGCGCAGTTCTTCGGCTATAACCGGATCCGGCCCCGCCAAATTCGCCAGACATTGCAAAGTCTCGGCTCCGGTTTCATTATCGATCCGGGTGGCTACATCGTTACCAACCAGCACGTGGTCGAGCGCGCCGCGGACTTGAAAATTCACGTGACGACAAACGACGGCAAAACTTATAACGCTCACTACATTGCCGGCGATGACAAAACCGATCTGGCATTCATTAAAATCGACGCGCAAAGCGCATTTCCCTTCATTAGCCTCGATAACATCTCTCCGAACTTGCTTGGCCAGACAGTGATTGTAGTAGGCAATGCCGTTGGCTACGGCAGTTCCATCAGCCGGGGCGTCCTTAGCGCTGCGAAGCGCAATATCACAGTGGACGATACCGAATACAAAGACCTCGTGCAGACCGATGCGGCGATTAACCCCGGTAACAGCGGTGGGCCGGTGATCGATGTCTCCGGTCGGCTGGTCGGCATCGCGTCGGCAAAGATGGCGTTCACGCCGCAAGGGGTTCCCACGCAGGGCCTCGGTTTCGCCATTCCGGCGCAGGTCGTGCGTGAAAGCGTGAATCGATTCAAGAAAACGGCGCGCATACAGCCCACGACAAGACCCGCGCCTGTTACCGAAGAAACATCGATTTCGAACGCGGAGAAGTTATTTGGAATGCAGCTGCAAAACTTGAGTCAGGAATTAAGTGATGCGCTCGGCTATGCGAAGGGGCGGGGCGTGTTAATTGCTGCGGTGGAACCGGGCAGCCCGGTAGATGAAGCGGGCGCTGAGCGTGGGTTGGTGATTTATCGTGTAGGGAAATATGATGTTAGCTCTGTTAAACAGGTCGAGGAACTGCTTCGATCGGTAGACAGCGGCGCGGACGTGGAATTCACCGTCGGCGTAATCGGGGCCGATGGGAAAAACCGACAACTTGCGAACGTGAGCCTAAAGGCGCGCTAAAAAATTTGGCAACGCAATCGCGCCTCAGTTGTCTCATCGAAATATCGCACAATGATTAAGGTTGAAAATCTGACAAAACGTTACGCCGGCCAGCCTGCCATTCAGGATTTGAGTTTCGAGGTCAGCCGGGGCGAAATCATGGGATTTCTGGGGCCAAACGGCGCAGGTAAAACGACGACCATGCGCATTCTCGCTGGCTTTATGCCGCCTAGTTCGGGGCGCGCTACCGTCGCCGGATACGACGTTTTTGAGCAATCGCTCCAAGCGCGGGCGCACCTCGGCTACATGCCGGAAAATGTGCCGCTCTACAGCGACATGCGGGTCACGGAGTACCTCAATTATCGCGCGGCGCTCAAGGGAGTGCAGCATCGGCGCATTACGGAGCGTGTCGGCGATGTAGAGGAATTATGTGGTCTCAAGGACGTCAAAAAGAAGCTGATCGGCACTCTCTCCAAAGGCTATCGACAACGCGTCGGTCTGGCGGACGCGCTGTTAGCAGAGCCTGACCTTCTCATTCTCGATGAACCCACGATCGGTCTCGATCCAAATCAAATCCGGCAGGTGCGCGAGCTGATCAAGAACCTGGGCAAGCACCACACAATTTTGCTTTCGACGCACATTTTGCCGGAGGTAGAGATGACATGCAGCCGGGTGATCATCATTCACAAGGGTCGAATTGAGGCGTGCGATACGCCGGATAATTTGCTCGGAAAAATCAGGCAAGCTGGCGGCGTAGTGCTTGAAGCAAAAGTCGGAAAGGATAATGCCGCGGAGGAACTAAAGAAGATTTCAGGTGTGCGAGACGTGGTTACCGACGGGGAGGATGAATGGAAGAGGTTTTCCCTGCGGGTGGAGTCGGGGGCAGATGTGCGCGAAGAGGTCTTTCGGCTGGCTGCCGATCGCCAATGGGCGGTGCGCGAATTAACCCAGCGCCGAGCGACGCTCGAGGATGTGTTCGTCGAGCTCACGCATCCCGACCAGATCTGAACGGGAGTAGCGGAGTGTGGAGTAATGGAGTGTTGGAGTTATGAATTACGAAACTGAACTTCGGAACAAAAATCGCGGCTACATGAAACTGATTTTTTGGCAAAAAGCCATGGAGTTATTCGAATTCGTCTGGGCGATCGTTTTCACGGAGAACAAGATTGATTTCAAACTCCGCTCACAGCTAGCCGATGCGGCACAATCAGTGTCCGCAAACATTTCCGAAGGCTACGGCCGACGCTCGCTTAACGAATATATTCAATTTTTGTATTACGCGCTCGGTTCATTGGCCGAGACAATGACGCGCGCGATCGGTCTCAGCCAAACCAGGCAAATTACAGAAGCGCGTTTCCACGATGTGGACGTTCTGCACTATGAAGTCGAGAACCGTTTGCTGCACCTGCTTGATAAGCTGGAGCAAAAACGTGGAGACGAAAACTGGATAGCCCGTATTGCTGAAGATCCTGAGGAGTACGTCACTACTCCATCACTCCAACACTCCATCACTCCAGTGCTTCGCACCCATGCGTAAATTTTACACTCTGCTCTCGCGCGAGGTGCGCGGCTATTTCCATTCCCCGATAGCGTACATCGTACTGATCTTTTTCCTCATCGTCAGCGGGATTGATTTTTACTTTCAGGTCTCCTTCATGAACCAGCGCCAGGTGCAGTACACGGTGCAGGAAGCGTTTTTCAATTCGGTCTTCTTTTGGTTCGCATTCGTTCTGATTTTTCCCCTGATCACGATGCGCCTGTTCGCCGAAGAATTTAAGCTCGGCACCATTGAGCCGCTTACTACTGCGCCGGTGCGCGACTGGCAGGTGGTACTCTCGAAGTTTTTCGGTGCACTGTTTTTTTACCTCATTCTCTGGATCCCGACACTGCTTTACTTTTGGATTTTTGCGAGAATAGCAAACCAGCCAGCCGCGCACTCTGCCGGAGCATACTTTGGCTCTTACTTGATGCTTTTATTGCTAGGAATGTTTTATCTCTCTATTGGCTGTCTCACGTCTGTTCTGACCAGGAACCAAATCATCGCTGCGGTTATTTCTTTCTGCGCAATTACCCTGTTATTTTTTCTCGGCCTGGTTCAGTTCATCCTTCTGGATGTTACTTCTACAACGCGCGATTTGCTGGGTTATTTCTCCGCGATCGAACACATGGGGACATTTTCTCGGGGCGTAATCGATACCCGGCCGATCGTGCTCTATCTGAGCATAACCGTTGTGATGCTGACGCTCACATATCAGGCATTCCAATCCCGCAAATGGAGGCTCTAACAAATGCCTGACAAGACCAAAAAGCCTCGGACGCTCTCAGAGAAGAAAATTGGCCGGATTCGCATCGGCTTCAACGTTCTGGTCCAGATCGTGCTGATCTTGTTTGTCGTTGCAATGGTGAATTCCTTCGCCTTCAAGCACTACGCGCGTTGGGATTTTTCCCGGGATCAAAAATATGCGCTCTCAGATAAAACGAAGCGTTTTCTCGATACCCTCAAGAGCAAGATGCGCATCACGGTTTTCTTTGCGCCGAATACGCCGATTACTGCGGACGTTCAGAATTTGCTCACGGAATATCAATACGCCGGTAAGGGAAAGGTCGACGTCGAGCATATCGATCCTGAGCGGAATCTTTCCCGCGCCAAAGAGTTGTTCGACAAATACAAGGTTGTCACGGACGAAAGCCTTTTGGTGCTCGATTACGAGGGTCGCAATAAGACCGTTAAGGCATCGGAGATGGCCGATTTCGACCAGAGCGGAATGGCGTTCGGCGAAGGCCCTCGTGTGACTGCATTCAAAGGCGAGCAATCCATCACGAGCGCAATGATGGATCTTGTCGAAGGGAAAAAGAAGACCCTTGGTTATGTCACCGGTCACAAGGAACCGTCGCTTTCGGAAACCAGCAGCCCGATCACCGTGTTGAAAACGTTTATCGAAAACGAAAACATCAAGTTTCAGGAACTGAACCTGCTCGATCTCGATGCAATTCCAGCTGACGTGAAAGCCGTGATGATTGTCGGACCGCAATACGATTTTTCCGATCGCGAAATGAAACTGTTGCGCGACTTCTGGGATAAACAAGGGCGGGTACTACTTTTACTGGATCCAGCGTGGAAAACGCCGAAGCTCCGCGGCTTTGTCAACGAACTGGGTGTCAAAATGAATGACGACAGACTGATGGTTTTCTTGCGGACCGGTATCCAGGAGTTGGCATTAACGCGAGACGTGCAAGCGCGTTTCCTAGGCGACAGTCCAATCACAAAGCGGCTGGCCGATGCGCGGGCGCTCTTCTTAGGAGGCACATCTTCGCTTACCCCTGAGCAGGACCGGGTTCGCGCCGCCAACATACGGGTGGAGCCGCTGATCCAGGCAGAAAAAGGCTATTTTGCAGAAACCGATTACAACACGGACGACCAGGCAAAACTACAGGCCGATGCGAAGCAAAATAGTGATGTGCCGCTCACAATCGGAGCGGCAGTCGAAAAAGGAGGCAGTGCAGATCAGCGAGTCCAGGTAAATTCGTCGCGGTTGGTTGTAGTTAGTAACGCAACCTTCGTTCAGGACAACGCAATTACGCAAGATCAGCAAGGCCTCGATTTCATGTCGGGCAGTGTGAACTGGCTGCTTAGTCGGGAACAGCTTATCGGTATCGCGCCGAAGGTCCCGAAGCCTCTCACCTTCAGTCTTAACGAAGAGGCGTTGCGGCGGTTGCGCTGGATTCTTTTGGTGTTCATACCGCTGGTGCCCGCGGTGATCGGAACGATGGTGTGGTGGCAGCGCCGCGTTTAGTATGAAATGGAGGAATACCCTCATCCTGGCGGTCATTGCGCTCGCTGGCGTCGCTTACTTCAGGTTCTTTGAAATGAAGCGGCCGAGCACCGAAGAGGCAAGACGGCAGGCCCAGAACGTTGTCAATTTCGACAGAAGCAAAATCGACGGCATCGTCATTCAAAATGGCGACCAAAAGATCGAAATACGCCGCCGCGAGAACAAGTGGCGACTTGAAACGCCGATCAAAGATCAGGCAGATGGCGCTCTTGTCGAAAATTTGTTGTCGGACTTGGAGACGTGGCAGAAGGAGGGGACCATCCCCGCCAAAGATATTGACGCTGATAAGAGCAAACTGACCGAGTATGGCCTGAACAATCCGAAGCTAAAGCTCAAGCTGCTCGGCCGGGATAAACCGCCGGAAATTTTGTTTGGCAAAGACGCCGCGTTGGAAGCCAAAATGTATGTGCGCTTCCAGAACTCAAAGGAAACGTTTCTCGCGACGCAGTCGGTCAAGAAAGATATCGACAAAAAGCCGGAGGAATTTCGCGACAGAAAACTTACAGATGTGACGGCTGCGCGGGTACGCCGCCTCACATTGAAAACGTCCGCTGGTGAAATGGAGCTGGAAAAGAAGGGCGAGCACTGGGATATCCTCAAGCCGCTCCGCGCCCGGGCCGATGACGGGAAAGTAAGCGACTTGATTTCACAGATCACCTCGGCGCGCATTCAACAATTTATAGCCGATGATCGTGGTGACCTGCGCCCTTATGGTTTGGCGGAGCCCCGCGGATCGATCACGCTATACGATCAGGAGCAAAAGAAAGATCAGAAGGTAGAGCTCGGTGATTCGATCAAGGTGTTCGGGCGGGAGGACAAAGGTCAAACGTTGCAGATTGGCACCATTCCAGAGAAAGAAAAAGACCAAGTATATGTGCGGTTCGCCCCTCGCGGATCCGTTTACACCCTGCCGAAAAAGATCGAAGAGATACTTAACACAAAGCCGTCCGATTTGCGGGACTCTCATTTGGTTCGGATCGATACGAACATTCTCGATCGGATCACCATCGACGCTCCAGGCAAAGGCAAAACCGTTCTCGCGCGCAAAGATGGAAATTGGACACTCGTTACGCGAAACAATGCGCCGGCGGATCCAGGCGCGGTTCGGCGCTTGATCGACACGCTGCAAAATGAGCGGGTAACACGATTCGTAGAAGACGTCGCTTCCAATCTGCCGAAATACGGCCTCGATAGGCCGCAGATTGAATTGACGTTCAGTTCATTTGCTTCTGAAAACACGGCTGAAACCAAGGCGGGTGAGCAGTCGTTTGCGGGGATCGCCTTTGGAAAAGGAGAAGGCGATAACGTTTACGCGCGGCTGACCGATGAGCCTTTCGTCGTGGCAGTGCGCCGTGGTTTGCCGGATCAGATTTCAGCTGATCCCCTGCAATGGCAGGAGTTGTCGATCCTTAAGCTTAAGCCCGAGCAAATTCATCGTTTAAGCATCACAGCTGAGAAGGAGCTGTCACTTGAGCGCGACCAGACAAACCAGTGGCAGTGGTTGAAAGGAAGCGGCCAAATCAACGAAGCTAACCTGCAATCACTACTCAAGACATTGTCGGCCTTGCATGCAGTGCGCTGGCTAGGCCCAACTACGCCGCAACACGGCCTCGAAAAGCCAAAGCTGGTTTTCGCCCTCACTACTTCACCCGACAACAAAGAATCACACAAGTTGACCATCGGGGCTCAAAACAATGACGGCACGTGGTGCGCGCGCGTGGACGGGGGCGAAGGCACGTTTGAGATCAGCAATTCGGACTTGAACACCTTGAAATTGCCAGTGGCCAGCCAAGCCATTGCGCCGCCGAGCGTCTCAGCGACAGCAATTGCATCTCCTAGTCCCAAGCAATAAAGGCCAGTGGCTGCGGGCCAACTCTGAATAGTTTCGGAATTGCTGAAGGATCGGGATCGCCCAGCCACTCCTTTCTGCAGTTACTGCTTCGTAGCCGTATAAATCGTGACGATTCCACCAGTGAGCGGTTCGAACGTCGGGGACGTGAAACTGTTCTCTACCATCATCTGACACATGGCATCGCCACTTGGAAATTCCTCGATCGAATCGCCAAGATAGTCGTAGGCATTTTTTTCGCCTGTTAAGGAAGAACCAAGTAAGGGCAAGCAGCGATGTAGATAGAAACGATAGAGTGCGCGTAAGATTGGTGTTGTTGGCAGTGAGAACTCTAGCACGAGCAAGTGACCGTTGCTCTTAATTACGCGCGACATCTCGCCAAGCGCGGCTGCGCAGTTTTCCAAATTGCGCAACCCAAACGCGATCGTGATACAATCAAAAGAACTATCGCCAAATGGCAGGTTCATCGCATCAGCAAGTACAGGTTGGCGCAGCCCCTTTTGCTTCGCGAGTTCCAGCATCTCCGGCAGGAAATCGACACCCGCGATTTCGGCATCTGGCAATTTCTTTTGCAGCGCCAGCGCCAAATCGCCAGTGCCGGTCGCAAGATCGGCAACACTATGAGGGTGCCAGTCCGTGACGATTTTAGCCGCGCGTTCTCGCCAGGAGAAATCTATCCCGCAGCTAAGTAAGTGATTTGCGATGTCGTAGCGTGCGGCAATGGACCCGAACATCTTTCGAACCCGTCCAACTTCCGTAGTCATTTCAGGATTTGATAGAACACCGGCTCGCAGTTTTAGGACAGCTAATTTTACTGGTTATTACATGTTAATTACCAGGCAAGGCCAGCCAAGGCTCATCACCCATTAACTTGTTATAAAAAATAGGGATTGCTATCCGGTCAACTCCGGCTATCTAACAAGCATGGATACATCTGTTAAAGCTCTAGAAGAAGCGATTTCAATTCGCCGACAAATTGATACTCTGGAAAGACGCCTTTCCTCAATTCTGGGAGGACGTGCTCTTCCGACGACGGCTACGACAACGCGCCCGGCGCGTGCCCGTTATTTTTCGCCTTCGACTCGGGCGAAGCTTTCGGCTGCCGCCAGAGCTCGTTGGGCAAGACTAAGGGGCCCGGCTCCCACGACTCCTGCAAAGAAGAAAGGCCAGCTCACGCCTGCCGGACGAAGAAAGCTTTCCCAGCTAATGAAGGCTCGCTGGGCGGCGCGGAGGAAATCCGTGGGCAAGAAAGCAGCTCCTGCCAAGAAAAGAGGCACACTCACGCCTGCCGGGAGAAGGAAGCTTTCTGAGCTAATGAAAGCACGTTGGGCAGCCAGAAGGAAAGCTGCGAAGTAGCTTTTCATTAACCGCCGCGTTTGTGTATCCTCCTTATGGCAGGTAGGACAGGGCTCTTAATGCTCGCGAGAGGACTCGAACCTCCACGGGTTTCCCCATACGGTCCTGAGCCGTACGCGTCTGCCGATTCCGCCACGCGAGCAAAAGCCAGCAGCAGTAAAATGTGCGTTCACCAGGCGGCCTGCAAGGTAAAATACGGGGCGTCACCATGGGGATGAAAGCGAGGAACGTCTGGTTGAATCAGCCCGAGCGCTTCTTACGGGCGCGAACCTCTAACTGGTGCGCTTTGCGTACCTGGCCAATGGAACGCAAAAGGTCGGCATAATTCGAAACCACGATATCGTAATCCTTCGAGGGCTTCTCTGGTACCTGCTCCCACGCTTTTAGCGAAGACTGATAAAGTTCCGCGGCTTTTGCGTAATCACCGCGAGAATGATAGACGACCGCCAGGTTGCATTTTGATTGCGCAATGTCGGCAAGCGGAGGTGGATTCAATTTCTGCCGGATGTCCAATGCGCGAAGATGTATCTTCTCCGCTTCAGTGTAACGGCGTTCGTTCGTATAGAACACCGCCAGGTTATTTAGAACCGATGCCACATCAGGGTGGTCGGGGCCAAGTTGTTTCTCATAAATCTCCAAAGCACGCACATAGCATGGCTCGGCCGCCTTTTGCCGTCCAGATTTGCGCAGAATCAGCGCAATGTTGTTTAACATCGTCCCGATATCTGAATAGGGAACGTCGTCGATTTGGGTACCGGCGGCTATTGCTTTCTGATAAAAATTGATCGCCTCCTCAGATTGGCCAAGACTATCGCATAAGGATGCTAGCCGCCGCGCTGAGCGGTAGATGGCACGCTGATCGGGTGGTTTCCCCTTTTCGAGGATTGTATGCGCCTTCAGCAAGTTTGCCTCGGCGGCAGTGTAATCTCCCTTTTGTTCGAGTAGCTGGCCTAGTTTTTCGAAGCTCGTGGCAAGTGGAGTCTCGTTTCCTTTGAAAGCGCGCTTGGCGATTTCAAGCGCAGTTTCGGCAACCCGAATCGCTTCAGGTAGCTGATTTGTGGCACGGAGAGTATCAAGTTTATCGTTGAGGATAATCCAAAGTCTTTCTTCCCCCTTCATCACTCATCACCAGCCCTCGCTTATTTGGCTGACTAGTCGCGTGGCGAGATCCTCAGTAGCCAGTGGCAAGGCTTGTCGTTCATCAGTGGTTACGTCGCTACTCACGAAGAAGCTTGTCGTTCCGATCGCTTCATTCGCAGCCGCAAGCTGTTCGCCATTTTTTCCGGTTAGCGAGTACTTTACGCCTAGTGTCAGAGCGAACTCGGTTGTCGCCAATACGTTGCCACGCACCGAGCGTGCCGGCGTGCGGGTGATCCGGAATACCTCACCATTCAAAGTAGCGTCCGCTTCGTTCCCGCTGGCAATCTGAAACGTCCCATCCTGTTGCAACTGCTTGATTACAGTATCAGTGATCAAAACTTCGATGCGTGGGACGAGGGTGCGGTTTTTAAAAGTCGGGACTGCGATGCTGTGAACATCCCGTAGATAATACGGTTTTACCGGCCCAATGTGATAGCCAAGGCAAGCACTCAAGGCCAGGCAGAATACTGTCGCAAGTGAGGCTTTCAAGGCGCCGGTGAGGCGGATGCGTCGGGAGAGGCCGAGGGGCCTGCACCGGGAGACGTATCCGAACCTGTACTCGTGCCCGGCAGAGGCAGCAGTGGCTCAGGCGCAGTCGTGGTGTCGGGCGCTAGCGAAGCCGGAGGCGGAAGCGAAGAATCAGTCTCCGGTGCAGGTAACGGCGCGTCGTTATTTGGCGCACCCGGCTTTGCGGAGCCGGTTTCGGCAGTCCGCGTGCCATGCGCTTCGCCCTTTTTCTTGCCAGTTTGTGAGACGGGCAAAGCCGGCTGAAGCGCAGCGTCCCCAAACTTTGCGCGCAACTGATCGATCCGCTTCTTGGCCTCGTTGCTTTCCTCTGATCCTGGCTGCTGACGAATGACCTCGTTGTAGTAGATGACGGCCGCGCGATAATATTTCTGTTTATCGTAGAATTTCGCGACCTTGTACGAGTTGGCCGTTTGCTTGTGTTCGAGAATGTCGAGGTTAGCGCGCGCCTGCGCTGCTTTCTCGCTCTTCGGATAATGGAAGAGGAAATCCTGGAACGCAGTTTTGGCGTTGCTTGCGGCCGCGGCGTCCTTTGTGCCGGTTTGGGCCGCTGTAAACCAGATGTAACCGATTTGATACTGCGCATCCACTGCCACCGGTTCATTCGGAAACTTGTCCGCTACTGCCTGGTAAGCTTGTAGGGCCGCATCGTTCGCGCCTTGTTTCTCGCGCGCAAGCCCAATATCAAACTGCGCACGGGCTGTGTACTTTCCGTACGGCGCGGTGCGAACAACATTGGCGAAAATAGTCACCGCGCGATCCAACGCAGATGCAACCGGAATACCGAGAACTTTCAATTTCTTTCCGTTTAGATAAATCTCGCCGACACGAAACTGAGCCTCGATCGCTTCCTCGAAATGCGGACTGCCGGGATATTTTTCCACCAGCTGGCTAAATGATTCGGCAGCCGGTGCGTATTCGTGGAGCTGTTCCTGCAATTGAGCGCTGCGATAAAGCGCGCCGGCTGCCAGTGTGTCCTTGGGGTGATGTTTGACGAGACTTTTGTAAGCTTTGATTGCGCGTTTAATGTTGCCTTCTTTTTCCGCAGTTTGCGCGATTTGAAACAGCTCCGCAGCATTGCCGCTTATTTCTTCTTCGCCGGGCGCTACGTATTTCGCTTTTTGTCCCGGCTTGAAAACGACAGAGGCCTTGCCGGATTCGGGTAAAAGAAACGCAGCAACCGCGAAAATTAAAAAGGCGCGAATAATGAATTGCATTCGGCTGTGGCAGGGTAGTTAACTTATCTGGCCAGTCAAGTTTTCAGCAGTCGCGGCCATCGCGCAGCCGGCGTGCCGGAGTACTCGTCGCATTCTGCACTATGAAGGCTTTTCCAAAGGGACAAACTGACTAATCTTTCACTTCCTTTGAATCTGACTGATCAGCAAAAAATTCGCATAGGCACGTGCGCATGGAGCTTTCAAGATTGGCGTGGCGTTTTTTATCCCGCGGATCTACCGGAGTCTCGCTGGCTGGAATTTTACGCCAACTATTTCCCCGCAATTGAAGTGGACTCCACCTTTCATGCTGCTCCTGCGGAAGACACTGTTCGTCGCTGGGTCGAAATGACCCCCGCGGCTTTTCGCTTCACCTGCAAGCTCCCCCGTCAGATCACACACACGTGCCGGCTGCATAATTGCGCCGTCGAATTAAGCTCGTTTCTCCGCGCCATCGAGCCGCTAGGACCAAAGCTCCAGATAATCCTCATTCAGCTCCCGCCTTCTTTGGCCCCAAAGGATGGCAAACCGGCGCTTCGCAGATTTCTTGCGCAACTGTCGCGAGATTTCCGGTTTGCGATTGAATTTCGTCACCCCGGCTGGCATCGGCCACAGTTCATTGGGCTCTTGGAAAAATATCGCATTTGCTGGGTCTGGGCCGACACCACTCCACTCAATCAACGAAATCTTGCTCCCTTTGAATTCCTGCCGTGCACTACAGATTCTCTCTATCTGCGTTTGCTTGGTGATTACGCAACGAAATACGACGTTGACGGTGGCCACGTTCATCGCTACGAAAAACTGCTCTGGAAACGCGAAGCCGCACTGGAAAGCTGGTCCCTTAAGATCGAACGGCATTTTCCAGAGGTGCGCAACGTCTGGGCATTTGCCAGCAATCACTTCGAAGGATTTGCACCTGAAACGTGCCAACGTCTTGCCGAGCGTCTCGGCTTTATGTTATCGCTGCCCGCACAAGCAGAGAACGCATTTTCGGCAGAGAAACCGCAGCTCGACCTGCAGCTATAAAAGCAGCTGGGTGCGCTTGTGCCCTTGGAAAACGCAGACCTCCTGAATTCCAAAACTCGCCATTCTTTGCGCCAGGGTCGCAAATTTATCCCCAAGTTGCGCGTGTGAGTGCGCGTCGGACGCAGTGGTGAAAGGAATACCTTTCTCAATTGCGAGCTCAATGATCCGGTTCCCTGGGTAAGATTCGTTCACCGGCTTGCGCCATCCGGCGGTGGAAAGCTCGATCGCGAGATTCTGCGCACGAATAAGATCAAGTGTTTCATTGACTAACCCCCCGATCTCTGCACTCGGCCGATGACCATGGATTTTGATGAGATCGAGATGGGCGAGGCAATCGATCAAACCCGTAGCTGCTATTTCTCGGACACGACTAAAATAATTGGCGTACATCGCGTCGACATTGCGGCCTTCGAATTGCGTCGCTCCATCCGGCACGCTATCGAACATCTGATCGGGGCGATCGAGGAAATGAATCGAGCCCAAAACAAAATCAAGTTTGTCCCAGTGTTTCTCAATCCAGTTTCGGCCAGCCGCCGAGTGAATGGGATCGTTATCGAGCTCGATGCCGGCGCGGATTCGCAAATCGGGGTTTCTTTCCCGCAAACAATCGATCTCATCGAAATCGATTCCGGCATGGTAACGATCGTGATCGGTAAAAGCGATATCGGTCAAACCTAAGCTACGTGCTGAATCCGCCCAGGGCTGAAGTAACGTCTGGGTGTACCGTTGCACCCGATGTCCCTGCGGATGCGTGTGATAGTCAGAGAACAGGAGTATTGGAGTATTGTAGTGTTGGCGTATTGGCAGCGCCTCAGAAACCATTACTTTATTGCTCCATCACTCCACCTGCCCTACGGCACAGCGAGGAATTTTTGCCGGATCCGCAGCTCCGGGTATTGGGGAAAGAAGACTTCCGCGATAAAAACCTTGTTTGGTGTGAGCTCGCGCGTGGCGATTGTCTCGTTGTACTCGACCCGCTCTTGAGGATTAATCAAAATCGTGGCCGGCTTTTCCGCGATCGCGTGGTTGTCAGACCACTTTGCGAGGACGTCTCCCGCTGAATCCATCAGGTAAATCTCGATCCGCTGATTGGTGGGAAAGTCGAGGGGCACAGGACGCTTGGATAGATTTGCCAGCGTCACTTTCACTCCAAGCTGACGAACCTCAGACAGCTTCACCGTCTGCGGTGTGATTTGGAGGTCAAGAGCGAGCCCACGCAACCTTGGATCTTTGTAATGCGGGACCACCTCGGGCGAAAATGGATGAAGGATTCGGCTCAACCAGCCGCGCCTTCGCCCCGGAGTGGAGGTCGGCGCGCTATCCTGGCCAAAGATGTTCCCGGCCATTAAAAGCAATAAGAGAAGCAAAATTATCCGGCGCGTCATGAGCAGGCTAAACAGCCCAAAAGTTTTCGGAGTTGCAAAATTCGTGTCAAACCCTTTATCAAGCGGCATGAAGACTCTCTGTGTATTCGCGATTTGCCTGGCTTTTGCGCTGGCTGACGGCATCGCAAAACAACGACATTGCACGTTCCGGGTGCACGCACAAGCCAACCCGCGGGATACAGAGGTGTTCGCAACTTCTGTTCGCGCCCAGATCTCGGGAAAAGATGTGGCTATCGAAAAGATGCCGTGGATTTCGGAGCACGATGTCATCGGGTTCACTCCTTATCCGGCCCAGAACGGAACCTATGGCGCGCTGATTCAACTCGACGACCACGGACGCGTGGTGCTCGACACGTTGAGCGTTGAGCGCCGCGGCGGTTTCCTCTTTGTGTTCGTCAATGGAAGGGCGATAACCGAACTTCAAGTCGACAAGCGTGTCTCAGATGGAAAGATCTACATTCCTTCCGGATTGAGCGCAGCCGACATTGACTTGATGAAAAAAGACTGGCGCTTAATCGGCGAACGAAAACGTTAATCTCGTCAATCGACCATGCGATCATTCGCTGCTGCTGTTCTCGCTATTTTTTCCCAAGCCTCCATGACGGGTCACGCCGCGCAAAATCAGGCGCTTGATCTTGTCCTGCCAACGGACAATGACGCCATTTTCTCCGGCGATGGTCCAGGCTTTTACCAGTATGTGGAACGCAATTACAAGGGCGCGAAATCGACGCCGTGGGAGGGCGGCCAATATGGTTTTGTGCGCGATCCCACCGACACTGCAGGTGGTCTTGTTTATACCCGCTTTCACGAAGGCATCGATATTCGTCCTTTGCACCGCGATGCAAATGGCGACCCGCTCGACGAAGTGCGCGCGATCGCCGATGGAAAAGTCGTCCACACTAATCTCGTGCCCGGCTATTCGAATTACGGAAGATACGTCGTGATCGAACACCGCTGGGACGGCTCCAATTACTACAGCCTGTACGGACACCTTAGCTCGATTGCAGTGCAGTCCGGCGAGATGGTGAAACGGGGCCAGCGCATCGCAGTAATGGGTTACACCGGAACGGGGCTAAATCGAGAACGTGCGCATCTCCATTTGGAATTGGACCTGATGTTCAGCCGTCAATTCGAAGCGTGGTACAACACATTTTTTAGAAGCGATCCAAATCAGCATGGCATTTACAACGGCATGAACCTCGCAGGTCTCGATGTCGCGCGCCTCTTTTTGGCGCTCCGGAAAAATCCGGCGTTGACGATTCCCGAGTTTGTCAACGACGAAGAGATCTTCTACAAGGTTGCTTTGCCGAAAGCTCGGCATTTCGATTTGCTAAAACTTTATCCGTGGATGCTCGCGGGAGGCAAACGAAGCGAAGGATCGTCGTGGGAAGTTTCGTTCGCCCGCTCCGGTGTGCCTCTGACAATCGCGCGCAGCGACAGACACGTGACCCAGCCAGAACTAAGCTATGTCAAGAAGGGCTCGATCGAATATTCCTATCTGACTCGCGACGTAGTTTCAGGTCACGAAAATAACGCGCACCTGACAAACTATGGCAGCCAGCTCATGCGACTCCTGGTTTGGCCTGACTGAAAGGTGATAAAAAAGCGATAGAGACTGCCGCACTCCAAGCATCAGCATGATGTGGGCGTCCCTTGCGCTAGCGCGACGCCATGCGGGATTGCGCCTTGCACGAAACCGAGACATTCCACAGCGCCACTCGGTTTTCCGGGCAGCGCAATGACCAATGCATGATCAACAATGGCCGCCAAACTGCGCGAGAGAATTGAGTTGGGCGTGATCTTCATGGATTCCGCCCGCATCACTTCTCCGAAGCCGGGCAGCTCGACACGCATGATCCCGCGGATCGCTTCCGGGGTGACATCGCGCGGTCCGATTCCTGTGCCACCGGTCATCAAAATTAATCCGCAACCCTGCTGGGCGAACGAGCGAATTGTTTCTTGGATGCGTTTCAAATCATCCGGCACAATCGCTTCCGCGAGAAGCTGCCAGCCCGCCTTGTGCGCCTCGTCTTTCAGCGCGGGCCCGCCGAGATCTTTGTAATCGCCGGCGCTGGCGCGATCCGAAATCGTGATGATGCCAACTTGTATTTGCATTTTCTGTCGTGGTGTCTCTATGAGCGCCGGGATTTTTGATTTCGGCGGTCATAGACCGCCGCTATAGCGCTCTTCGTCTTTTCGACCAAGTGCACTTCGCTGATGACCATCTGCTTATCCACGGCTTTGCACATGTCGTAAATGGTCAGCAACGCGACGGTGACGCCAACGAGCGCTTCCATCTCGACTCCGGTCTGCGCGATCGTCTGCGCAGTGCATTTCACCTCTACGCCTTGGTTCGATGTGACAACGTCGATCTTAACTTCCGTGAGCGGCAAAGTGTGGCACAGCGGGATGAGCTGCGCCGTCTGCTTCGCGGTTTGGATCCCGGCGATCCTTGCAGTCGCAAAGACATTCCCCTTGGCGGTTTGATCTTTTGAAATCAGATCGAGTGTGTCGCGTTGGAGCCGAATCTTCCCTGTAGCAACAGCTTTACGCGTGCTCATGGGCTTGGCCGAGACGTCAACCATTAGCGCGCGACCATCGGAACTGATGTGAGTAAGCCGCTTCATTTTTAGATCGTGTCATTCTGAGCGAAGCGAAGAATCTCTGATCATTTATTCCTGAAGGAGCAATCAGAGATGTTTCGCTTCGCTCAACATGACAGGAAAGAGCCGTCCATCGCCAGCTCAGCCGCCGATCGCGATCATCTTACGATTCGGCTGGTAATTGTCTCGGAAATCGTGCTGTGCAGGTTTGCGCTCGACCACATCGAGAAAGAATTGCTTGAGCTCCTCGTCAGTCGCGCCGGCCCGAAGCGGCTTCATGATGTCGAACTCAAGATAGCTGCCAAGGCACGGACGCAATTTACCATCGCATGTGAGGCGAAGTTTGTTGCAGCTTTCGCAGAAATGCAGGTTTGTCATCGCCCCGATGAAGCCAATGCGCTGTTTCCGACCGGGAATTTGGTAGTACGCGGCCGGACCGTTCGTCCGGAATCCCGTCTCCGGCATCAAACTCCCGTAAAACGATTCGATTGTCCGTTTCGCCTCAAGGATCGACATGAAATTGTCTTCGTCGAGAACGTCGGTCGTGCTCACCGGCATCAGCTCGATGAAACGCAAAATCAGATCGCGCGCTCCGGCGAATTCTATCAGCGGTATCAATTGGTCTTCGTTGCGGCCCCGCATCAGGAAAGAACTTGTTCATGAAAATCCCGGCCGGTAATCTGTGAGTATGTCTCTCGGTCCAGTGTATCGAGAGAAATGTTGACCGAATTCACACCGGCGTCGTGCAACGCTGCTGCCATTGTCTCGCCTGGTGTGATTTCGCGTGCAAGCAGTGTCCCGTTTGTGGAAAGACCAATGCTCTTGATGCCAGAAATTTCGGGGATTCGCCGAACGAAATTGATCACATCGCGGCGCGTCAATGGTTCGCCGCCCGTCACTCGCACTTTCGAAACGCCCAGGTCCGCCGCGATGCGAATGAGCCGCAGCGTTTCCTCGAAAGTCAAAATTCCCTCGCGCGGCAACCACTCCTGCAATTCCTGTGGCATGCAATAACCGCAGCGTTCATTGCAGCGGTCGGTGATCGAGACGCGCAAGTAAGAGATCCGATGGCCGTGACGATCCTGCATTCGCCGACACGATACGGGGAACGCGGTGGTGAATCAACCAGCCGCATCAATTGACTCGATAGAGCGGAGACGTATGATCGTCACGCTATGCAGCGTCGAGTTTTGTCTGTCGCGCTGATATTCGGGATAGCAGCCGGGACGTTGATTTTGACTGGTTGTGCAACGACAGAAGCGCGCATTTCGCAACATCCCGAAATGTATCAGCGTCTCTCGCCTGGAGAACAGGCACTGGTAAGCCAGGGACAGATTCGCCCAGGTATGACGATGGACGCGGTGTGGCTGGCCTGGGGCACACCGGATCAAAAGATCCCTGGCCGTGTGCGTGGCGACCGCACTGAAACGTGGGTCTATCTGCGCTACGAAACACCTCCTAGTTATGGCGGGCCGTACTATTACGGCCCATTCGATTGGTCGTACATCCCGCCAAGGTTCGTTTACCCGGCAAAAGGGGTCACTTTCTCTAACGGCAGCGTCGTATTCTTCCGATACCTGGCGCCGCCGTAACGGGCCGAGTTTGGCTTGCCAGGTTGGTACACGGTATGATTTCCTCACGGCATGAAGCGTCGGTTTTCCTTCGCGCATCGGCGCTCGTGCTCGCGACGGGCGCGCTCATTCTCACCAGTTGTTCAACGCCGCAAACACGAATTTCTGAGCACCCGGATCTCTACCAGAGTCTTTCGCCCAGAGACCAGGCACTAGTTAGCCAGGGACAAATTCGCGCCGGCATGTCACCAACCGCTGTGTGGCTGACGTGGGGTTCGCCCGATCGAAAAATTGTACGTAACTTGGGCGCCAGTCGAACGGAGACTTGGGTTTACATTTATTACGCGACGTACCCGTATTACCCATGCTATGGGCCGTGGGACCCATATTTCGGGGCTCCTTTGTACTATCCGTTTTATTATTCGGACATTCCGCCAAGTATCCCGTATCCTGGCAAGGTCGTGACTTTTGCCAAGGGCAGAGTTATGGCTTTCCAGTACCTGGCTTCGCACTAGAGCCGATCAAAAATTCTGTCGCATTGTGCCGCCGGAGGAGTCAGTATTCCGGTGCCTTTGACCAATGGCTTACCGCTCATTTCGGGAATTCCTTAACGCGCTTGAAAAAGAGGGCGAGCTGAAACGCGTCGCAATCCCTGTCGACACAGATCTGCTCATCGCCGAGTGGGCGGATCGCGAGATGAAATCGCCCAGCGGCGGAAAAGCTCTTTTGTTCGAACAACCGATTGTCGATGGAGAAAAATCGGAATTCCCGGTCGCAATTAACACGATGGGATCGCGCCGGCGCATGGCGCTTGCGCTGCAGGTGGCGGACATCGCAGACATCGCTCAGGAAATTCAATTGATTCTAAAGGCCAAACCGCCAACTGACCTGCGTGAAGGTTGGACCTTGCTCAAACAAGGAATTCACCTGCTGCATGCGCGTCCAAAATCAGTGCGCGAAGCGCCCTGCCAGGAAATCTTGCACAAAATCGGCAATAGAGACACTGTTTCGTTGCACGATCTTCCCATCCTCAAATGCTGGCCAAAAGACGGCGGGCGCTTCATCACCCTGGCAAATGTGCACACGCGCGATCCAGAAACAGGCACACGCAACGTCGGCATTTACCGAATGCAACTTTATGACGAGCGCACGACTGGAATGCACTGGCAACTTCACAAAGTTAGTGCGCGCCACGGCAAGCGCTATTACGACCGCGGTGAACGCATGCCAGTCGCAGTTACCCTGGGCGGCGACCCCGTTTACACATTCGCGGCAACTGCGCCGTTGCCGGACGGTTTAGATGAATTGTTTTTTGCCGGCTTCCTGCGAAAAAAATCAATCGAGCTTGTTCGCTGCAAAACCATCGAGCTCGATGTGCCCGCAGACGTGGACTTTGTTCTGGAGGGGTATGTGCAGCCGGGTGAAATGCGCCCGGAGGGACCCTTTGGCGACCATACCGGGTTTTATACCGCGATCGAAGACTACCCAGTTTTCCATTTGACCGCGATTACGCACCGCCATGATGCAGTTTACCCGACGACAATTGTCGGCATCCCGCCAATGGAGGATTACTACATCGGCGACGCCTGCGTCCAAATTTTCCTGCCGGTGTTCAAGATGAATTTCCCCGAAATTGTGGACATGACTTTGCCGCCAGAAGGCGTGTTTCACAATCTGGTTTTTGTCAGCATTCGGAAACAGTATCCGTATCAAGCCTTCAAGGTGATGCACGGTCTCTGGGGCATGGGGCAGATGATGTTTCGCAAGTATATCGTGGCGGTAGACGAAGATTGTGACGTGCACAACACCAGCGAAGTGATTTTTCGTTTGTGCGCGAACACAGATCCGGCGCGCGACACAACCATCATCAAAAATCCAAGCGACTCACTGGATCATGCGCCGAGCGAACAGAACATCGGCTCGCACATGGGATTTGACGCGACGCGAAAATTGCCGGGTGAAAACTATCAACGTCCGTGGCCGGAGTTGCTGAAAATGACCGACGAAGCGCGAGCGCTGGTGGATGCGCTCCAGGCACAGGCGCGCTGATTCGGCGCTGGCAGTTACGGTTTGCGGAAAAGCCGGCCGGTATCAACGTCGCGAGTAAGGCCACCCGGCGGTACTCCACGCAGATCGTAAACGCGGCCGGTGTAAGGACTGTAGTAAAATCCCGGCGTTCCGGCCCACCGCGCGTAAGGATAGCCGCCCGGCGGCGGCGGACCATAACGTGCAGCTTGATCCTGCTGAATAGCTGCACCGGTTAACGCGCCGGCTGCGGCGCCTGCAGCTGCGCCAATTGACGCGCCGCGAACATGACCCGTCGCCGCGCCGCCGATGATCGCGCCGGTGGCAGCGCCCCATGCTGCGCCTTGGCCGACCGGGGTGTCACACGAACTAAAAATCAAAGAAGATAACGTGGCGAGTAAAACAGCTACGAAAATATTCCCTCTCATGATGCAACCTTCGCCACCCCGATTGAACCGCCTACTTTCGCGGAGGTTGCACGAGCCAGTGTCGAAATGATCTATGCTGAAAAGCGCTACGGCCTGACGAACACTTTGTTGGCGGTCGTATCCAGCACTAGTCCGCCGTACGCAATCTTCGAACAATTGAATTTTTGATGCGGCGGATACGGGCTGGTGACGACATAAGGCGCGTCGTGGGGATCGCGTTCCCCGGTCGGGTATCCCCCGGAACGTGGCGGCGGATATTTTTTCTCAGCCTCCACTTTGCTGATCGCCTTTCCCTCGATCACGGGGCGGGCTCTGCCGGAATCAATTCCTGCTTGGCTGTGTTGCGCGTAAGCCGTCGTGCCGAGCGCAAATAAGGCAATCACGATTGCCGAGACAATTTTCAGAGATTTCGTTTTCATACGTTTTCCTTCGTAAGATTTCGCAGCCGGCAACTCAGACGGATGTTCGCGGCGGCAAATTCAAAAAAGATTTGAGGAGTTGCTTCGCGATCCGGCCTGCTTTCTCCAGCTTGCTTAGCCGATATTCTTTTTCGAAAACGCGAAATTTGTCCAGCTCCATTTGACGCAATAGACCGCGGTAAATCGAGGCCATGATTTCGGCGGGCGCCATCGCTCGACGGTCTTCACCAGGTAGTGCGGCCGCGGCGCGGGCGAAAAACTGCCGCGCACGCGCTGCTTCGAATTCCATTACGTGGAGAAAGCGTTCGTTATATTGCCGGTCTTGCAGGTCTGCTTCGGAATACCTGAACCGCGCAAGGTCTTCCTGCGGGAGATAAATTCGGCCATCCTGCCAATCTTTTCCCACATCACGGATTATGTTCGTCATTTGTAAAGCCAACCCAAGCTCGATTGCATACTGTTTGCAGCCTGCATTTCGATAGCCAAAGATTTCGATGCTTACCAGTCCAACTGTACTGGCGACCCGATAGCAATAGACCCGGAGCTCTTCAAACGTGGCATAGCGCCGAATGCTCAAGTCCATTTGTACTCCGGCGATAATTTCTTCGAACATCCCGACCGGCAGTGAATATTTCTCAATCAAACCTCTTATGTCTCGGGCAAGGGGCGACTCGTCCGGAGCGGCGGCTTGGAGCATGTGGCGCCATTTCACCAAACGCAGTTGCTTCTCTGCCGGCGTTAACTCCGCGGAATCGGCAATATCATCAATCACTCGACAGAATGCGTAGAAAATAATGATGTCGCGTTTGCGCTCACGGCCTAAAGAAATGAATGCCAGTGCCAAATTCGATTTGCTCTGACGCGTAATGGTCGCGGCATTCACATCCGTGCTCTTGCAAGTTAGCTTCTTAGTACTGGATCCACTTCTCCTGATTAATGCGGCGGTTTTCGCATTGGCGAAATAGACAGACCCACGACGCCAGCAGCCATCCGGTAATCATGCCGCGGAGAAAAGCAAAACTGAATTTCCACAGAAAGAGTGCGCCCAGGCGATCGGCAATGGCGCTGCGTATGACGGCGTCGCAGATCATGATGCCAAGAAAATGCAATCCACAAATGGTCAAGAACCACCCGAGGCGCCCTGCGTTTTGGCGCACGAACTGAACGTGGGCGCGCATCGCTTCGATCAATGTTTCATTGTGGAGCGCCAGCGAGATTTGGACCGAACAAAAGGCAATGATCAAACCGCTCATGAGCACCCTTGCAACCGGCAGGTAATCGAGCACGCCGGGAATATTCGTGAAGTATGCAAGGACGAGCGGTAACCGGACAATCAACGTGCTGACTGCGACGACAATGCCCGCCCATTCCAACACATAACTAAAGCGCCGCATAGCGAAGCGGAATAGTTCTCCTTCTTCAAAGCTAACGCCTTTGATCCAGGCCAGACACACAGTAATGAGATAGACTTGGATATAGACTCCCAGCAGGTATTCGAAAATGAATGCCGCCGCATCCACAGTGGCCGAGATTCGCAGGAGGCCGGCAGCCGGGATCAGACCACTCCACTCCGGTAATCGCCAGAATACAATCGGTTTCAAGAGCGACGCGAGTGCGCTCAGCAAGAGAATTAAGTAAACAAGATAACCCCAGAAACCGTACCGTTTTCGCAACGCGCGAACCAGCGCTCCATGCAGCCCACGCCAGTTGACGAGCATGAACACGGCGGCTACGACAGAGAGGGGGTAGGTGGTGGTAGCGTTGTCGAAAATTCCTGCCACCCCTTCCAGCGCAGGCAACGGCGTTTCCCTCCAAATCTCCGTGAATCGTGGCCAGTACCATTGAGATAATGAGGCGATCTGGGCGAGATCCAGATCAGACCAGTTTCGAATTGGCGTGAACGTGACGAACTGAAAAACGAAATAGCCAAACCCCAGCAGGGAAAACGTGATCCAGATGCGCTTGTAGCGCCCGATACAGCGAAAACCATCGGCCAGTGCACGCCGCACTGGATTGAAAAACATCACCAGCGCATAGCCGGCGCAGATCCCCAGCAAGCCATACAACCCGTAGAGGCGGGGCACGCTTTGCCACATCTCAGCAAGAACGAGGACAGCAATATTGGAGGGGTGGAGTATCGGAGTATGAGGGATCACTTCGTCGCATCATTCCAGTACTCCATCGTTTGACTAGCGAATCAGGCCCCAGTGCGGATAGAACGGCCAGTAAACTAACAAACCGCGCCCGACGACATTTACGTCCGGAACCGGGCCCCAGTAACGGCTGTCGTAGCTGTTATAACTGTTATCGCCCAAGGCAAAATAGCCGTTCCGCGGCACCGTATACGATTGATCAGACTTAGACAGATAATCATGGCCCATGGCATAACCGCGGTATGGAGGTTTTGCTGACATTACGCGCTCAAACCCATAACCTTCCGCTTTCTTGCCATTCACATAGAGAAATGGCGGGTCGATCCGCAGTGTATCGCCCGGCAATCCGGCCAGACGTTTAATGTAAAATGGCGCGCCTGCCTCGGGATCTTCCCGAATCCCTGGAATATGATTCGTTCTAAAGACAAAAACATCGCCGCAGTGCGGCTTAACAAAATTGTAGGTAAATTTGTCAACGAACACCTGGTCGCCTGTGTCAATTGCGCCTCTAGCAATGATTTCACCGCGATGGTAAATGCGACCCGGGAAAACGTTGAAGTCATGACTCAGGGTGTCGGGCGGCGCATACACAAGAAAGTTTTGCCGCTGGCAGATCAGTCGCGAAAAGGTAAAAAAGAAGAGGATCTTTTTTGGCACAATTTCAGAAATCTGATCATCCTCGCGTGAGACCACGTTGATGTAATTGCGACCCTGCGCAACGAACTCGCCGACCTGTCGCAGAATATTTGGAGCCGGATCGGTGCTGGGGTGACCGATAATCCCGTTTAATGTCGGTTGCATCGAACCGGTGGGAATTTTAAACGGCTGCAAGAAATAGGAGCGAATGCCTACTGCCACAACGATCGCCACCAAAATCACCTCGCAATTCTCTCGCCAATGCGATTCCCAGGTCACAGGCGTTAATCTGTGTAGCGTCTTATCAAGCGTATCCGCCGCGCTGTGAATTCTCTCGCGGTCTCTATCATGTAACGCTTCGCCGAGGCTCTTCATATCAGCGACGATCTGTTCGCGGTCCGACGTACTGAGCCGGTCATCCTTGTAGCGCAGGTACTTCCGTGCATGCCGCAGGAGCAATCTGCTGTGTTTAACGTGACGCGATGTGAGCATGATTCAAAAAATGACGAAGCTCGAATGTCGCATGACGAAACAATGACGAGGCACGAATGACCGAACCCGCAGCCCATTGTCGTTCCGAGCGGAGCGAAGCGCAGTCGAGGAATCTCTCATCGCAAGAGTCATTGCGCCTTTAACACCTCGATAAACGCTTCCTGAGGAATGTTGATTTTCCCGATGCTTTTCATCCGTTTTTTTCCTTCTTTTTGTTTCTCCAGCAATTTCCGTTTACGAGTGATGTCTCCACCGTAGCATTTCGCGGTCACATTTTTTCGTAACGCCGAAACACTCTCTCGCGCAATAATTTTCCCGCCAATGGCCGCTTGAATCGCTACTTGGTAAAGCTGCCGCGGGATCACTTCCTTCAATTTGGCTGCGAGCTGGCGTCCGCGTGCCTCGGCGCGATCTTTGTGTACGATTGTCGAAAAAGCATCCACTGGTTCGCCGTTCACGAGCAGGTCCAGTTTCACCAACTTCGCGACCCGATATCCGGCGTGCTCATAATCCATCGAACCATAACCGCGCGTAATGCTTTTAATCTTGTCGTTAAAATCGACGAGAATTTCGTTGAGCGGCAATTCGCAGTGCAACATCACCCGGCGCGTATCGAGCGACTCGGTGCGTTCCATCTGGCCGCGTTTCTCCAGAATCAGTTGCAGTATGTCACCTATGTTTTCATTTGGACAGAGCACGTATGCCTTAACAATCGGTTCCCGGATCTCGAGGATCATGCTTGGGTTGGGCAGGTGAGAGGGGTTATCGATCAAGAGTTTTTCTTCGCGTGTGGTCAGCACTTCGTACACCACGCTGGGACTGGTAGCGATGATGTCCATGTTGTATTCGCGCCGGAGCCGTTCCTGGATGATTTCCATGTGAAGTAGCCCGAGGAAGCCGCAACGAAATCCAAACCCGAGCGCGACGGAGCTTTCCGGTTGGTACACAAACGCGGCGTCATTCAGGCGTAGCTTTCCGATTGCGGTCTTCAAATGTTCGAAGTCACCGGTGTTAATCGGATAGATGCCGCTGAAGACCATGGGATGAATTTCCTGAAAGCCGAGAAGCGGGGCGCGTGCCGGATGCCGCTGGTCAGTGATGGTGTCGCCGATCTTTATGTCGGCAGTTGATTTAATATTGGCAATGAAATAGCCGACGTCGCCGGCATTCAGCTTTTCCTGCACGCGCATCTTCGGCGTAAACACGCCCACTTCCTTGATCTCGTAGCGCGCGTTGTTTCTCATTAACATAACCGGGCGACTCGCTTCCATTGTTCCCGAAACGACGCGCACATAGCCGACCACGCCGCGGTAAACATCGAACACAGAATCAAAAACCAGCGCACGCAGCGTTTCGTCTGCCGGCGGTTCCGGTGCCGGAATTCGCGTCACGATGGCCTCGAGAATTTCGTCGATGCCAATTCCCATCTTGGCGCTCGCCTCAATCGATTCCTCTGCAGGGATGGCAAGAATTTCTTCCAACTGGCGTTTCACTGAGGCCACGTCGGCGTTCGGCAGATCGATCTTGTTGATAATCGGAACAATTGTGAGCCCCTGTTTGTGAGCTAGGTGAACGTTCGCCACGGTTTGCGCTTCCACTCCTTGCGCCGCGTCCACGACTAATAGGGCGCCTTCGCATGCGGCGAGGCTTCGCGAAACTTCATAGGCGAAATCGACATGGCCCGGGGTGTCGAGCAGGTTCAGCCGATAACTTTGGCCGGATTTGCTCGTGTAACGCATCGCCACCGGATGCGCTTTAATCGTGATTCCTCGCTCACGTTCCAAATCCATTGAATCAAGGAGCTGGTCCTGCTTTTCCCGTTCGTGGATCGTGCCCGTGCTCTCAAGCAACCGGTCCGACAATGTTGTCTTGCCGTGATCGATATGTGCGATGATGCAGAAGTTGCGCGTGAACTCAATCGCCATGAGAAGCGGCACTATGCGAGTGCGCCGCTATCGGGTCAATTGGCTACGCTATTGTCATTCCGGGCGGGACGAAGAACTCTAAACGTTGACAACTGGAGATATGTCGAGTTCGCTCGGCATGACAACTTGGTATGCCAAAGGTCCCTATTTCAGAAGCTGCGAACGCGGACTTAAACGGTGCGTCCGCTGGGTTTAGCAACGTGTCGCGGTACCGGCATCAAAGAGGGGAGGCCGACCCGGTTCGCAATGGAATTTTTATCGGCCTGGCAATTGTGCTGCTCGTCTTTCTCGGCAGCATGATCGCGGTGCTGACGATGCACGCTCCGGCTTTGTAATCTGTAGCGGCGGTCTTTACCCCAACACGTTCCGAGTCCAAACTGTCGATTTTGAAAATGCGGAGCCCGCAAAATCAGATCACTTTACAACGGCCTGGCAGGCAGAGCGCCGCTAGAGAAATGCAAGCTCAATCCGCAATCCGCAGCCGACGATCCGTGATCGGAAAGCGTCTCCTCCTTTTTGATATCGACGGCACATTGATCCATTCGGGTGGCGCGGGCGTTCGAGCACTCAAATGCGCCTTCAAAGAGCGTTTCGGTATCGATGATGATCTGCACGACGTCGAGATTGCTGGCATGACGGATTCTGGAATTGTTGTCAGCATCCTGAACAAACATAACATTCCTACGACCAACGAGAACGTGAGCGCGTTCCTTGATAGCTACGTGCATTTTCTTTCGCTGGAACTACCGCGCCGGAAAGGCAAACTGCTTCCAGGAGTGCTCAAGTTGCTCGAAAAGCTAAAGTCACGGCCGCATGTGGTTCTCGCGCTTCTCACAGGAAATGTCTCCCGCGGAGCGCGGCTCAAGCTTGAGCATTATGGCGTCTGGCACTTTTTTGAATTTGGCGCTTTTGCCGATGATCATCACGACCGCAACCAGCTCGGGCGCTTCGCTCGCGCCCGTGCAAAAGAGAAGCATCGGCGGGAATTCGCCGCATCCGAGATCGACGTTATTGGCGATACTCCACGCGATATTGCCTGCGGCAAGGCGCTTGGCGCACGCACTGTTGCCGTGGCGACCGGCAGGTGGAGCCGTGATGAACTCGCAAAATATCAGCCGGATTTCCTGATTGATGATCTCTCAGATGTGGAAACCATTATCGATACGCTCGGATGGTGATCCGTTGACGATTGGAGGATGAAATGAACAAAAATGCTTTCGGGGCTGACCCGACGCCAGAACGAGACCGTTCCAATGTACTGCCGCTTAAAGGCGAAATTGATCTCCACGTTTCTCCTTCTGTCACGGCGTCACTCAACAGCATGATCGAGAAAAAACCGCAACGTTTGGTGGTCGATCTTTCAGACGTTACTTACATCGACAGCGCTGGGTTGGCGGCATTGATTGGAGCGATGCAGAAAGTGGAAGGCTACGGAGGCAAATTTCTGCTCGCGGGATTACAGGAAACCGTGCGCTCGATTTTCGAAATCTCGCGGCTCGATCAGGTATTTCAGATTTTTCCAGACGCGGATGCTGCGCTGGCTGGATGATATATTTTAGGTCAATCCGCAGAGAACAGCGGAGGCTACAACGCGAAGGCCATCAAAACCTTGAGGGTTTGCTCAACGTTCGTTGAAATGTCGAACTCTGACGCACGCTCGATGTTCCACGAACGAGCTGCTGCGCGGCGCGATGGATCGGACCAGAACCGAATTGCGTCCCGCAAACCAACCAGATTGCCTGCGTGATCGACAATTGATCCGTGAAGTTTGTCTTCGATGATTTCGTTAAAGCCGTTTGAACGCGTTGTGATTACCGGCAATCCGCAGGCAAGTGCTTCCAAACACGCATTGGAAAATGGATCATAAATTGTAGGCAAAATGAAGATGTCTGCAGCCGCGTAAAGACGCGCAACCTCAGCAACTTCGCCGAGAAACCGCACGGGTTCCTCGCGCCAAAAGCGCAACCGTGTCGTTCTGTAAAGCCTTTCATTTCCGCGGCCGGCAACGAGCAGACGCAGTTTTTTGTTCTTGCAGAGTGCCATGGCCTGGATTGCAAAAAGTAACCCTTTACGCTCCCAGCCAGAGCCTGCAAATAACAGCGCAATCTGGTCTGGCCTCAATTTCAAATCCTCGCGCGCTTTTTCGCGAAGCTCCAGATCGAACCGGAACCTATCGACTGGAACGCCGTTGCGAACGATGTCGATGTTGCCTGCGGGATAGGCATAAAGATCTACGATCTCATCTTTGACCATTTTTGAGGCAACGATCACGCGCGCAGCTTTGCGATCGGCAAGCAGCGATTCCTCCAGCTGCAACAGATCGCGGTGCTTGCGGTTAAGTGCGCGAACAAATTGCTTCAGGGGAAGCTCAAAATTCCTTCTGCGCATCAGCCACGCGCGATGGACCCCATCGCCGGCGCGATACACATCGCAACTCCAGACGCGCTCAAGGCTGAACAAAGCATCGTAGTGGAGCTGCGGCCGGATTTCTTCCAGCTCGTCCGCAAAACCGAGGACTGATTCTGCGCGCAGGCGGGTGACCGATCCAAATCCCCATTGATCCTCCGGCCATTCATTCGTGGCGATAAGTTGGACGTCGTGTCCGGCTTCGGTGACTCCACTCGCGAGCCGTTTTAGATAACCTTCCGCGCCACCACTGGCAGAATAGCCGCGCCGGACAAGGGCGATCCTGAGTCTTTGCTTCATGTATAGCGGAATAGAGAGACCTGATCTGTTCCGGTCAGAGAAGGACACTTTACTTGCGGCATGTTCGCCAGAATACTTCTAACCCGATGCCGGGTGAAACTTTAAACGCTCCTGCACTGTCGCGGCCCGTCGCATCTGCGGAGCACAGCCTGCCGAGGCACATGCTTTATTCCATTTTCGCCCGAATCGGCGGCTCAGGCCTGGATACGGATGCATTTGAGACCCTGCGCGCATCATATCGCGGCGGATTCCTTGGCAAAGCAATCGCTTACGATAACCGGCAGAACGAAATTCCCGGATCACTGATCCGTTCTCTACGCTGGCATCCAGTGCGTCTCATTTCGTTTCTCGATCGACCGTATTACTATGGCGCGAAGAAGAAATACCTAGACTGGATCGCGTCGCGGCATCTGGAGACTGGGCACTACGATCTGTTCCATAGTTGGTCGGGGGACTGTTTGCGCTCGCTGAAAGTAGCAAAACGACGTCGCATCCCCTCGGTGCTCGAGATTCCCACCTGGCATCGCGACGGCGGCAAGGAGAAAGTGGGGCGGCCGAAAATTGCCCAACCGGCAGCCAGCACTTCGACCTTTCAGAGGTGGAAAAACAGACTGTTGCTTCAAAGAAAGCGTTTCATACAAGAGTACGCCCATGCTGACCTCCTGCTCGTTTTATCCGAGAAGGCGGCCCACACCTTTCGCGTCCGGGGATTCCCGGAGGAAAAGCTTTTTTATTTGCCCAGAGGCGTGGATGTCGAACGCTTCAAACCCGGGAAACGGCCACAAAGATTTCGCGCAGTTTTTGCCGGTGCATTGATTAGGCGCAAGGGCATTCAACATGTGCTGGAAGCATGGCACCGCCTGAATCTGACTGATGCCGAGCTCTGGCTCGTTGGTTTTGTGCACGACGAGGCGAAGCCGTATCTGAAGGAATTCTGGCGCGATAACATCCGTGTCTTAGGATTTGTGCGGGATCCGGAGAATTATCTCAGCCAGGGCACGGTTCACGTTTTTCCGTCGCAATGGGAGGGGAGCGCCAAGGTTACGTATGAAGCAGCGGCGTGCGCGTTGCCTCAAATCACGACGCGCGAGGCAGGCGACGTGGTGCGCAGTGGCATCGAAGGAATCCTTGTGAAGCCGGGAGATGTGAACGCGATCGCAGCAGCGCTTGAGCATTTGTATGGGCATCCGGAAATCGTTGAACAAATGGGAACGGCAGCGAGACGTCGCGTGGTTGAGAATTTCACCTGGGACCATTTTCGAACACGATTACTCGACGCGTACGAAACCGCGATGCGAATGGCGCGATGATTTCTGTCGACCGAAGGGCGATTTCCAGATCGCCCTCGGTGGTTTGGAAACCGGCGTTCCTCATTAGAAGCCTGTGAAAATTCTTCTCCTGCAACTCAAGCGAATCGGCGACGTGATTTTGACTACGCCTGCGATCGCAGCTTTGCGTGAAAGGTTCCCAGAAGCGCAACTCACTCTCGTCGCTTCGAACGAATGTGGCGACCTTCTGCCAGCCATCTCAAATGTCGATCGCATTTTGATCGCGCGACGCAATCTGCGCGACCTCGGTCTGTTTTTTACTGTCGGAGTCAGGAAATTTGCTTACTGCGTCGACTTCACACGGAACGATCGCTCGGCGTCTCTGGCGCTTTTGTCCGGCGCGCGCAGACGCGTGGTGTCTTACCGGGTGCGTGAACAGTCTAGAACGCGCGCCCGCGCTTATACGGATTTTGTTAACGTTCGTATGCGGGACGTGCACACGATCGACTACAATCTGGCTTTAGTTAAGCCACTCGGCGCACAGGATGATTTGACCGCGCCACATCTGGATGTGCCACAGAGTGCCTACGAAAAAGCCGATGTGCTTCGGAGCAAATGGAAGATTACCAAGCCGTACGTCGTCTTGCATCCTGGCTCGGCCCGTCAGGAGAAGCTTTGGGAGCCGCGGCGCTGGGCAGAGATAATTGATTGTTTCGGCCGAAATGACCGTGTCGATCTTCTTCTGACGAGTGGACCATCTCGTGACGAGCAAGCGCATGTCGCGGCAATTAAGAAAAACACGCGGAGAAAAATCATCGATCTCTCCGGAAAGACAGATTTGCTTACCCTGGCAGCGTTGATTGGCCAGGCGCGGCTTCTTGTCACCGTCGATTCCGCTCCCGTGCATCTGGCAGCGGCCACACGCACGCCGCAAGTGATCCTCTTCGGGCCGACCAATCCATTTCATTGGCGACCCAGGGAAAGTCCAGCCGCCGTTTTACATGGAAAATCAACTGCGCCAGTCACCGAGTTTTCGCCGCTGCGGCCGCGCTTGCCCATGACTGAAATCTCGACGGACGCGGTGATTGGTGCTATGGATTTGCTGCTGTCGCTGCATGCGGCGGCGCAAACTTCATGAGCGGCGCAAAACCGGCTAGGAAAAGGCAGTCCGTCTGGCAAACGTTACGTGCGGCTTCCGGGTCGTACCGGCGGCTCTATGGTTACCTTAAGCCGTATAAAACGCGTTTCATCATGGGACTGGCGCTGGGTCTCGCTTACGGCGGAGTCAATTCTCTTTTCCCACTAGCGATTGCCCGCGTCACCAGCACAATTTTCCACGGCGCGGCGCCAAATGCCATGGCCTTGCGCTCCAATCTGGATACAGGCCCGAAGATCAATTCTATTATTCTCATCTGTCTGGCCATTCCGGCGATCATGACAGTGCGCAGTCTCTGTTCCTATGGAAGCACCTACTGCATGCAATGGGTGAGCAACAGGGTGGTCTCCGACATCCGAGTCCAGCTTTTCAGCAAGATGGTTCGCCATTCCATGGATTTCTTTAACAAGATGCGGTCGGGATTTTTGATGTCCCGCATCACCAATGACACCCGCGTCATGCAGATGGCTTTGACCAGCGTCAGCAGCGACGTTTTCAAGCAACCGATCACCATCATCGGTGCAATCACAGTGCTCCTTCTGATGGATTGGAAATTCACTGTTGTGACGCTGATTCTGTTTCCAACGTGTTTGCTGCCTCTCCGCGTTTACGGCCGTCGCGCCAAGAAAGCACTGCAAGACGAACAGGTAGGCATGGCCCAAATGGTTGTGACCATGCAGGAGACGTTTGCAGGCATTCGCGTAATCAAATCCTTTGCCCGCGAATCGTACCAGGAAAAGGAATTCAAACGCAGCAACCAAATGCAGTTTTCGCAGATGATGCGCATGATCCGGTCGATGGAAGCAGTTGGCCCGCTGGTCGAAATCATCGCCGCGATTGGTGTGGGAATGGCGTTGCTTTACGTTTACGCTGCGAACCTGAGCGTCGGTCGTTTCTTTGGACTGATCTCAGGGATTTTCATTCTATACGACCCGATCAAGACGCTTAGCAGGATCCATATCGTGATGCAGCGATCCATCGCGGCTACGACTGCTATTTTCTCGATCCTCGACTCGAAGCCCACGGTGGAGGATGCGCCGAATGCCGCCGTGCTGACTTCGTCCCAAGGTCGAATTGATTTTGAAAACGTCACTTTCCGCTACGTAAACACGATCCGAGACGCTCTCAGGAATGTGACCCTGCACACTGAACCCGGGAAAACCTATGCCCTGGTCGGTGCTAGCGGTGCGGGTAAAAGCACTATTCTCTCGCTGATCCTGCGCTTGTACGACCCGACTTCCGGGGCTGTCAAAATCGATGCTCAGGATCTGCGCTCGGTCACGCAAAAATCGTTGCGTGAACGGATGGGGCTCGTCACACAAGAGACGTTCCTGTTCCACGATACAATCTTTAACAATATCCAGTTCGGCAGGCTGGGCGCTACGCCAGAGGAGATTTACGAGGCCGCTAAAGCCGCTTACGCGCACGAGTTCATCATGGCGCAGCCAAAGGGCTATCAAACAGTCATTGGCGACAAAGGATGCCTGCTTTCCGGTGGGCAACAGCAACGCCTCGCCATTGCACGCGCTATTCTCAAAAACGCGCCAATTTTGCTACTCGACGAAGCCACGTCGTCGCTGGATTCGGAATCGGAACAGGAAATTCAAAAGGCGCTCGCTAAGCTGGCTGCTGGACGCACCGTAATCGCAATCGCCCATCGGCTCTCCACAATTTTATCTGCCGATCAAATCATTGTGATGGATTCTGGCCGAATTAAGGAGATCGGCACACATGCCGAGCTGCTCGAAAAATCCGGTTATTATCGCCGGTTGTACGATCACCAATTCAATCGCGTTCAGAAGGAACCCGAAGCCGAAGCAGGCATTCTTGTTGAAGAGCTCGTGTAGCCACTGGGTAAGCAATGGCCATAGCCTCTCGCCATGCCGTTTAATATCGACCTGCACACGCACTCTTTTTTTTCCGGAGACGGTATTTCCAGCCCGGAAGATTTGATTGCGGCCGCGCGCGCCAAAGGTCTGAACGGCATCGCCATTACCGACCACAATACATGCGATGCTGTGAATTATCTGCTTCAGAAAGGCCTGATGCGACTCGACGGGTTGCCGGTAAATGATTTTCTAGTACTTCCGGGAGTTGAGGTTACGACTGCCGATGGCCATCTTCTCTGTATCGGTGCCGAGCTGCCCTACCTGAAGGGAAAACCGGCGCGCGAAGTCTGCGACATGATTCATGAACGCGGCGGTCTAGCCATTCCTCCACATCCATACGATTTGTTTCGCGCCGGAATCCGTTTCTCCACTCTGGAAACGCTGCCAGTAGATGCGATTGAGGTTTTCAACGCAGCCACCACGCTCCGCCGCTACAATCGCTACGCTTTCAAGTACGCTCAGATTCGCGGTTTGCCCATGACTGCGGCCAGCGACGCGCATCATGCCGCCGCTGTTGGGACCGCTTACACCATCGTTAACACCGACGATTTTTCGGTGAGAGGAATTCTCGCGCAGATACTAAAGAGCAACGACCTTAACCAAAAATACCAGACCCCGCGCGATAGCCTGCGCAAAACCTGGAACAACTGGTTGCGACTGCGGCGCCGAAAAAAAATCCCAGAGCTCGCTGCAAAGGACCGCAGCCACAACGGCGGCTGAGCTTTGATTGGTGACCTCTGACCTCTGACTTCTACCTTCTACGCAATGCCTGCTTACATCATCGTTGAAATCGACGTTCTCGATCCAGTCGGTTACGAAGAATATAAAAAGCTCGCAGGCGCGACGGTGGAGAAGTATGGTGGGAAATACATCGTCCGCGGCGGCAAAACCGAAGTGCTGGAAGGCAATTGGAAACCGAAGCGTATCGTTGTGCTTCAATTCGAATCAGCCGAGCGTGCCAAAGCCTGGCTGAATTGCGAAGAATATCGCGAACCGCGCAAAATGCGGCACCGCACGGCGAGGACAAACATGATCCTCGTCAAGGGGATGTAGGCTGTACCGGCTGTAGATACGGCCCTGCGGGTCGTCTCGGCATGTAACAAGAAGCCACGAGCACCGACAACGGCACCCGCGCGTCGGATTGCGCGCTTATTGAGTAATCTCGCGTCTTTTGATTTCGCGCGCGGGATTTCCGATAACAATGCTCCAGGGTCCGACGTCCTTCACCGCTACCGCTCTTGCACCAACGATCGCTCCTTCGCCGATTGTCACGCCCGGCCCGACGAATGCATCCGCACAAATCCATGCCTCCGAGCTGATCATGATCGGCGGACGCAGCAGCGGGAAATCCGGCTTTGTGTGATCGTGCGTTCCTGCGCAAAGATGAGCGCGGTGGGAGATCGTTACCCGCGCTCCGAGCGTCACCCGGCCGAGATTGTAAATGAGGGCATGCTCGCCGATCGCGCTTTCGTCTCCCGCCTCGAGGTTCCATGGTAGGTAAATTGTCGCCGAAGGATACACATGAACGCTCCGACCGATCTTCGCTCCGAAACAACGGAGCAGAAATCGCCTCCAGCCGAAACAGGGCCTGGGGCTGAAGCGAAACAGTGGCTGCGCGAGGGTCCACAACACTCGGCGAGTGAGCTCACCTGAAGAGTATTTCCGGGCGCGGCGATTTTGTTCAACGTTCAGCATGGAAAGCCGAGTGGCGACAAACTAAACGACTACGAGACTGCAGGCTTATAGTCCAGTTGTCTTGTCGTCGTCCAGTTTTTGAACACCTATTGAGGCGCCCTTTAACGGCTGAAAAAAGATTGAACAGCATACGTCCACGGGTTGTCACAGATTCGAATATTTAACCTTGTTAAATACTTCCTAGGATGCTACAACGCGTGATCGACAAGGCATCGACGAATACAATTTACAGGACGTTGTCGATCCGAACCCCCCAAGAATTTGATGAAAAAGAGTTATATGGCTGCTGAAGATAGCGATACTGGAATTAAGATTTACCTGCGCGAGATCGGGCAGATTCCCCTGTTGACTCCGGACCAGGAGATCGAGTTGGCCGCGAAAATCAAGAAGGGCGATCGCGAGGCCCGGGCGCTCATGATCCGGTCTAATCTGCGCTTGGTCGTCAAGATCGCGCATGACTACGCGAATCTCGGCCTGCCGCTTCTCGACCTCATCTCCGAAGGCAACATCGGTCTGATGAAGGCCGTGGAACGTTTTGATCCTGCTAAAGGCGGAAAGCTCAGCACCTACGCCGCATGGTGGATCAAGCAATCCATCAAGCGCGCGCTGGCCAATCAGAGCAAGACCATCCGCCTGCCCGTGCATCTAGTGGACAAGATCTCCAAGATGCGCCGGGTTTCGCTGCAAATGAGCGAGGAACTGGGGCGCGAACCGACGGACGAAGAACTTGGTGATGAGATCGGAATCGCGAGCGGAAAAGTTTCGCAACTCAAGACCGTGTCGATCCGTCCGGCTTCACTCGATGCGCCAATCAGCGATGATGATTCCACGGAGTTCGGTGAGATTGTCGGCGACGAGGAGGCTCAAACCCCCTTCGAACTTTTGCGTGACAAAAATCTCCGCAATGAAGTCGGCGGTTTGCTCGACGTGTTGGATGATCGTGAGAAGAAGATCATTTTCCAACGCTTTGGCCTGGACGGCGGCAAGCCAAAGACGCTCGAGGAAGTCGGCAAGAAATTCGGCGTAACGCGGGAGCGCATTCGGCAATTGCAGAACATCGCGCTGTCGAAACTTCGCCGCGCTCTTAGCAAGAAAGAGCGACCGGTGGACGTCGAATTGCCGGTCGAAGCGTAAAATGACGTGGCGCAGGCAATCCTGCCTGCGTTCCATAGGTTTCATTGCGCGCGCGGAACACTTGCAGGCAGGATTTGCCTGCATCACGTCATTTTACCACGCGCAGCTGAATGGAATCGATCATAGCGTGGCCCATGCGCACGTCGCTGATGATCACCATGCGATTACCGGGCGCAGCGAGTTTTTTCCCGCGCAGAAATTTCTCCGCTGACGCAATCGTCTTGTCCGGATCTCTGGTGAAATCGATGCGAACGGGAAATGTTCCCCAATAAAGTGCCAACTGCTGATAAACTTGTTCGCTTGGGGTGAACGCAAAGATCGGCGCACGCTGCGGACGCAAATTCGAAGCATAACGCGCCATCCTCCCGTGAACGGTAAAGACGACCAATTTCGAATCTTCCAGCGAGTTCGCCAGCGCGACGGCTGAAGCAACGGTCTTTTGCCGAATGTTTTCCAGCAGCGCATCTTTGGCATAATCTGCACCGCCGCTGCGCTCGATCCGCGTTGCCACTCGGTGGAGGACTTCAACGCATTCGACTGGATAGCGGCCAAGCGTTGTTTCTGCGCTGAGCATGAGAGCATCGGCTTGTTCGAAGACGGCGTTTGCCACGTCAGTGACCTCTGCGCGGGTGGGAAGTCGGTTTGTGATCATGGATTCTAGTAACTGGGTGGCAATTATCACCGGTTTACCGAGGCGAATGCATTTCTTGACAATTCGGCGTTGAATAATCGGCAGTTCCTCCATTGGACATTCGATGCCCAAATCGCCGCGTGCGACCATGATCACGTCAGCGCTTTCGATCATCTTGTCGATTGAGCGCACTGCCAATTGGTCCTCAATCTTTGCGACGATCTGCGCCTTACTCTTTTTCCTGGACAGGAGTTGGCGCAGCTGTTCGATGTCGCTTTTCTCCCGCACGAAGCTCAAGGCCACAAAATCCACTCCCAGTTCCGTGCCAAGCGCAACATCGGCAATGTCCTTTTTAGTAAGCGGCGGCAGATTCACGTGAACCCGCGGCAGATTAATATGACGCCGCGAGCCGAGCACAGCAGGAGTCAATACTCTGGTGCGCACCCGATCTTTCCCCTTTTCCAGTACGGTTAATTTGATCAAGCCGTTATCGACCAAAATCTTGTCGCCGACCGCAATGTCCTTCACAAATCCGGGGTAATTCACGTCGACCGAATATTGCTCTTTGTTTTTTGCGCCGCGCACAGTGAACTCCAGAATGTCGCCTGGTTTTAGATACAGATCGGTCTCAAGGTCGCCGGTGCGAATGGCGGGCCCTTGCGTATCAAGCAGAACCGCGATGGGGCGGCCGGCTGCCTCCGCGAGCTTGCGAATGCGTGGCACAATTTCGCGGACCCACTCATGGGTCGCGTGACTCATGTTCAGTCGGAAGAGGTCAGCCCCTTGCTGAATTAACCTTCGCAGTGCCTCTGTCTTTTCTGTGGCCGGCCCGAGCGTGCAAATGATTTTGGTTTTGCGCACGAATCAAAAGAATTGAATTCCATTAACACTGGGCTTCAGCCCAGTGCAAATCTGGAAAATCCAATTTAGCCGTCCAAGGGCTTCTCTTCCCGAGCGGTTAACACGGCTTCATCAGTGTGATCTTATTCCCACCGGGCTGAAGCCACGGTCTCGAGAATCTTCCACGAAGATGCGCTACGCCGTTCGAACCGTGCCGCGTCGCGCAGCAGGCTCTTTTTATTTCAGCTTGCTTTGGGTCTGCTTGGCAAGGTCAAGATGCTCTTGAACCATCTTGGCAGTGTCGTCCGCAAACTTTTTCACGTCGGGATCACCGCCGCTTTTTGCTTCTTCCTGGAACTCGGCGAGGTCCTTTTCGTGATCCTTGACCATCGCATCCATGTAAGCTTTATCCGAAGTCCAGCCTACGGTTGGCTCTTTCGTCGGCAATTTTGCCTTCTTTTGCGCCGCAATCTTTTTCAACTCATCGTTGGCCTTACTGTGATCGGCGACCATTCGTTTGCCGAATGATTTCACGTCTTCGCTTTGGCCCTTCTCGTCAGCCAATTTTCCCATCGCGACTTCCATCATTCCGCCCTTCGCGGCTTTCTTCATGAACATCTTGTCCTTTACGCTTAATCCGGAACTCCCGCCGGCTGGAGTGTCTTGCGCTGCGGCTACTCCGGCTACGCTGAGCGCCGCGATTATTAGCGGAAGAATGCAAAACTTCGAGATAACTGTCATTTTGATTTTCATGGCTTTTGTAAGATTGAAACACACCGGAACACCCGGGCAATTAAGAAATCGAAAACTGGCGGCTCGTTGGACGCGAATGAATTTCGGTTTGCTGATTTTTAATTGCCCTTATGTGCTGTCGCGATCGATGGTTGCACCCAGCCGGCCCGGCATGCGGTAGCTGAGCGAAGGCAGAATTTCGGAAAACCGGTCAGGGCCCGGGAACATTCCGGGCATACGAGCTCTCCACGCGTTTCGCGACGTCCTTGTAGCCGTAGTCAACTTCATAAATCTGTTTCATACAGGCGACCGATTTTTCCTGTTCACCCATTCGCTCGTAAACGAGGCCGAGATTGTACACCATCTCCTTCTTCGTAGCGTCCATCGATAAAATTTCCTTCGAGGCTTCCTCGAGTTGTTTGACCGCAAGATCCAACATCTCAAGTTCGCGATAGCAGCAGCCAAGCAGGTTCATGGCTTTCAAACGAGCATATGGATTTTGGCGCGCTCGCTGCAACTCGGGCAGGGCATCCCGGAAACGGCCGGCATTGAAAAGGTTTTCTCCTAATTCAAAGCGAAGCTGGAGATCTGTGGGATTCCGTGCGACGCGCTCTTGCGCATGGGCGATGACGATTTCTGCAAGCTTCGCTTTGGCGGCCTTTAATTCTTCAGACCTTGTCGCATACAATTCGGTTGCTGCGTCATGCGTAGAAAGAAACTCCTCATGAGCAGCAATCTCCCGCTCGAGGCATTTCATTTTCAAATCCGAAGCCTTTCGAACCAATCCGGTGTCCGCGCCTGTGGTCAGATCTGCAGCATACTCATACCAGCCAATGGCTGCCTCGAAATCTTCCTTTTGCTCGTTCAATCCGCCCAGGCGCCGCGCGAGATCGACGTTTGCCGGTTCCGCCTGG
The DNA here is from genome assembly GCA_003218475.1 of Verrucomicrobiota bacterium. GTDB lineage: Bacteria > Verrucomicrobiota > Verrucomicrobiia > Chthoniobacterales > UBA10450 > Udaeobacter. Next base: position 44,440 of record QHNR01000006.1, read on the forward strand.
TGAAGCGCGTAAGCTTCGGCAATCTGTTGATCGAGCGATTCGCCGGTCAAGTGCATCCGGCTTTGTTGTTCGAGTGAAATCGCTACCTCTTTGTCTTTGATGAGGTCCCGGTAACTTTCAGCCTGCGTCCAGCCGCCCCTTTTCATGGACCCACGTGCCGAAGCGTCTTTGCCCAGACGAAGCGCTTCAGCATCAAGCGGATTTATCGCAGTGATTCGGTTATAGATTTCCACCTCCTGCTCGTGGTCTCCCTGTTGGCGATACAAGCGCCCAAGCTCGTGCAGGACCTTCACGTCACGGGGATTTTCTTCGAGCAACGTTTGCAGCGCGAACACCGCGGTTTCCGGCGAGCCAGCCGCCAGTGCGGCATCTTTCAAAGCCAGATTTGCCTGCCGATTGTAAGGCTCATCTTCCAAGACTCTCTCCAATATCTCAACTGCGCGCTGCGGGTGCTTCTTAATTTCGCGTTGCGCTTTCATCACCCCGATCGGGGCAGTCGAGATGTTAAAAAAACTCTTTTTTGCCGACTTGCTTCTCGTTACCTCAGCCCGCCGTAGCAATTGACGTCCGGTGAGAAATTGTGGCTCCTGTTTGAGAATCTCCTGCAAGAGCGAAATTGCGTAGCCGAAATTGCGCAATTCGATGGCAGCGACTGCCTTGAGCCAAAGCGCTCGTAGCGCTTCGCTTAATTCCTTCTCGGTTTTAACCGTCATATTCGCGGGATAGCTTATCACAAAAACGCCACTGATGCGTCAGCACCGGATGGCGCTTCGCGCTGAGATGAATAAGTTAATCGAGCTATCATGCGCATCTTCAATGGTAAGGTGAATGACCGCTCAGGCCCGGATGAGCTAAACGGCGGCGGGCGCTTTGTCATGTCGCGCAAAGACTTTGTTCCTGCGTATGTGAGAGCGTTTAAGGACGGCGTCCTTCAGGAACGCGCCGAGCAAGCGATCGAATCCCTGCGGTCATGTTGCGTTTGTCCGCGCGACTGCGAGATCGACCGCTTCAACAACAAGATCGGCGTGTGCAAGAGCGGACGCCTGGCGCGCGTGGCCAGCGCCTTTCCGCATTTCGGCGAGGAAGATTGCCTGCGCGGTTGGAACGGCTCAGGCACGATTTTTTTCGGCTGGTGCAATCTGCGCTGCGTGTTTTGTCAAAACTTCGAGACCAGCCAGTTCGGTGAAGGCGCAGAAGTAACCGCAGCAGAGCTTGCACAAATCATGCTCGATTTGCAAAAGACCGGCTGCCACAACATCAACTTCGTGACGCCGGAGCACGTGGTGCCGCAGGTCTTGGAAGCGCTGGTAATCGCGGTCGAAGGCGGTTTGCGTCTCCACTCGTGTATAACACATCGGCTTACGACAGCCTGGAAAGTATTCAGTGGATGGACGGAATTGTGGACATCTACATGCCGGATTTCAAACTCTGGGACGCCGAGCATTGCCGAAAATATCTTGTCGCCAGCGATTACGCCGAAGCCGCGCGCGCAGTGATTGCAGCCATGCACGCGCAAGTCGGCGAGTTAAAAGTGGACGAGAACGGTCTGGCATTGCGCGGCGTCGTCGTTAGGCATCTGGTCATGCCTGGTCTTCTCGACGACACTCGCGAGATCATGCGTTGGATCGCCGAGAACATGTCGCGCGACACCTACGTCAACGTGATGGATCAATATTATCCCGCGCACAAAGCCGAAACCGAACTGCGCTTCGGCGAAATCAACCGGGGAATTTCTGCCGACGAATTCTGTTCTGCACTCGAGCACGCTCGCGCCGCTGGCCTCTGGCGCTTCGACACCCGCTGGCGCCGCGTGATTCCCCACGGCTCTCCAGTCTGGTTGCCGCATATGCAAAGGCTGGCGAATTCAGCCTAAAGCAGGTCCAACTGCGGTTTATCAGAGCTTTTCGCAGATTTTCTCCTGCGCCGCGGTTCGCCGACAGCGGTCGTTTCGATTGCGCTATCCGGTTTCTCCAAACGCGCAAGAATCTCCTTCGCGCGATCGAGAATCTCTTTGGGCAAACCTGCCAGGCGCGCGACGTGGATGCCGTAGCTTTTGTCCGCACCGCCTGGGATGATTTTGCGCAGGAAAATGATTTGCTCGTTCCACTCGCGCACCGCGACATTGAAATTGCAGATGCCAGGACGGTCCTCAGCGAGTTTGGTCAGCTCGTGGTAGTGCGTCGCGAATAGCGTTCGCGCTTTAATTTTGTCGTGGAGAAACTCGGCGACACTCCACGCGATCGATAATCCGTCGAAGGTGGACGTGCCGCGGCCGATCTCATCGAGAATCACCAGGCTGCGTTCGGTGGCGTTGTTGATGATGTTTGAAGTCTCGTTCATCTCGACCATAAATGTTGATTGGCCGCGCGCGAGATCGTCGCTTGCACCTACGCGCGTGAAAATGCGATCGGCGAGTCCGATCTCCGCGCTCTCCGCGGGGACGAAGCTGCCTATCTGCGCCATCAACACGATCAGCGCAACCTGTCGGATGTAAGTTGATTTCCCAGCCATGTTCGGTCCCGTGATAATCGCGAGCCGCGGATTTTCGCCATCGAGCGACGTATCATTCGGCACGAACTTCTCTTCTACCAGAGTTTGATCCAGAACGGGGTGTCGGCCATCCTTGATCACCAGGCGCAGCGTTTCGTTCAGAGTCGGCCGGCAATATCGGAAGAGACGCGCGGTTTCCGCGAACGCGCAGATCACGTCGAGGACGCCGATTGCCTCCGCAGTTTGCTGGATTGGCGCGAGCTCGCGTAAGGTTTCGTCGCGCAGTTTTTGAAAGAGCTGGTATTCGAGCTGGCGGGCGCGTTCGTCTGCGCCGAGGATTTTCGCCTCCATTTCCTTAAGTTCAGGCGTGATGAATCGTTCGCCGCCTACGGTCGTTTGCTTGCGGGTGTAATGCGCAGGCACATTCGCAAGGTGCGATTTGGTCACTTCAATGAAATAACCGAACACGGAATTGTAACGCACTTTGAGCGACTTGATTCCGGTGGCTGCAATCTCGCGCTCCTGTAGATGGCTGATCCAGTTTTTCCCTTCCCGCGACGCCTGCCGCAACGCGTCAAGGTCTGCATCGTAACCGTCACGGAAAATGCCGCCTTCCTTCAGCGCGAACGGCGGATCATCGATAAGGGCTTTGGCCAGCTTGTCCGCCAGCGCCGGCATTTCATGGATCCCGTTTTGCAGGTTTTGCTGTAGCGGCAGGCGTGTCGGCTGCTCCGTTGAAGAATTTGCAGCCGACACGGCTGCCTCTACAGAATTCTTCGACGAGGCCTCCATCCCAAAGCTGGCTCGCTCAATCAGCTCTTGTAGTTCTCGCTTCAATCTCGGGATTTCTTGCAGCGAAGTCTTCAGCGCGACCAGATCACGCGCGTTGCCCGAAGCCTGGCTCAAACGCCCGGTAGCGCGTTCGATGTCGCGAATCGATTTCAAGTTGCCGCGAATAGCCGCGAGCAAGTCCGGCTCCTCGAGTAAATCGGCGATCATCTGTTGGCGACGTTGAAGCTCTGGCAGATTGCGCAGCGGTTGCAAAATCCAGGCGCGTAGTTTGCGTCCGCCCATCGGTGTGGCCGTCCGATCAAGCACTGCGAGCAGACTTGTGTCGCGCACACTGCGGGAATCCACTAGTTCGAGATGAGCCTGCGTGGCAGCATCGAGCAGGACGTAATCCGCAGGCGCATCGCTGCGCAGCGAGGTCAGATGATCGATCGTGCGCCGGAGCTGGTGTTTCAAGTAATGGACGATCGCGCCGGCAGCCGCTACGCCCTGAGGCATTTGGGCGCAGCCAAATCCGTCCAGCGATTTGACCTTGAAATGTTCGCACAACGTGAAGACTGCTTGCTCTGGCAGAAACGCATAGCTGTCGTAATCGAGCGCGTGATCGATTTCGCCGATCTGCTCCTTCTGTTCCGAGGTGATTAATAATTCGGCTGGCGAAACGCGCGCGACTTGGTCGAGCAACGATTGTCGATCTTGCAATTGAGTGATCCGAAACTCGCCCGTGCTGAGGTCCGCGTAAGCAAAGCCAAAAATGCCCGAATCTGCGTAGACGGCGCCGATATAATTCGCGCGCTTCGCCTCGAGCAGATCGAGATCGCTGACCGTGCCCGCGCTAACAATCTGAGTAATGTCGCGTGAAACAATTTTTCCTGGTTGCGGCTCGCTGGTTTGATCGCAGATGGCCACGCGCCGTCCAGCCTTGATTAGCTTTGCGATGTAAGTTTGCGCTGCGTGATACGGCACCCCACACATAGGGACGCCGTTGCGCTTCGTCAGGGCGACGTTCAAGAGTCCGGACGCTTCCTTCGCGTCTTCGAAAAACAGCTCATAAAAATCGCCAAGGCGAAAGAGCAGGAGCGTGTCGGCCGGGATGCTGCCCCGCAGACGCCGGTACTGCTGCATCATTGGTGTGAGTGCGTCCCGCATTATTTCAGGATTAAATCACGCCACGCGAATTGCGAGTTTGGAATGGAGGATTAGCAAAAATTCCTTGCCCCTTGGAGAACGTTGGCCTCGAATCGACGCGGCTTTCATGCATTTGATGCTTGCTTCCTTTGTCAATCGGCTCTTCGTCTTTCCCATCATTCCCGCAACGCTCAACGTTCCTCGCGATTACCATGGTTGAAAAACGCAAACCCGAACGGCCGACCGCAGCTTTGGAGCGAATGGCTCAAGTCTGATGCGCAGGGAGTGTGCGAGCGCTCGGAAAAGCTTCAAAAGTGACGCCGAGCGAACTCACGCCCATGAGCCGGTCTTTAGATAACGTTCAAAACTGCAAGCTTTAGCTTCAGATCGGAATGCGACTGCAGTTTCAATTCTCCAGGGGCCCGTGTTTCGATGTGTGGGAGCACTTTCCTCGATTGTGCCCGATGAGCCGGGACTTGAGATCGCGGGTTATACCGCTGTAATGCAACTCATCATCCGTTTCGCTGACGAGTATGTAAACGTAATGGAAGCCTTTCATCGAATCGTCCCCTTTGCGAAACGATCATGGGTGAAGAAAGCTGGCCTGCCAAGCCGTAGTCTCGCAGTGCCTACACAGTGCGATCGCAGTTGGCCCGCCTACGCTTTGCTCCGGCGTGGCAGCCCTTCGCTCTCGCTGCGCTGCGAGCGAAGGCTGGAGGCGAGGGGAGTTGAACCCTCAAGCCACTCCTAGCAAAACGGTCATTTTGTTCCTCCGTATACAACTTCTATACAACAAAACCAAGAATCGGACGGCACATAGAATGCCTTCTTCGCAACCCTCAGATTGATCCCTGACAAGCTGTCTCAAAAATCCTGATTTGCCTCGTATAATCGAGGCTTGGAAGCGGAGTTACGCACAAATACGCACACAAAAAATCCTGCGTTCTATCCGGCATTCCCAAAACTGAAACTGGAATTTCGTCTTTAGTAGTTATGAAAACATTCATAATTGAACTCATTCCAGCGCAAGATGAGCCAAGCCAGAGCGAAGGCGTTTACCATGTCACCGTAGATGGCCATCCAGTCATCTGCTTGAGCGATTCGGAGGCAAACGCCGCTTTACCGTTCAATAATTCGCAACAGAGAACGCACCTGCTTCAGACACTCGACGCGGAAAGACTCGTGAAATTCAGAGAAGCTCTGGAGGGAGATTAATTCTCCTCTCCGACCACAGCGCAGGTCTTGCACCGGAGCCCTCTACAGTCGCGTATGTTTGGCGAAAATTCGGTTCGGAAACATATACTTGTCCTCTGCTTTCGGAACATTATGCGAACTCTCGAAATACAACTGTCTGCGTGCTCATGTTTGGATGGGCTGTCTGAACTTGAACATAGCGAAGGTCCCTATTGTTAATCAAGGCTGCGACTCGATCCTTGTGCGCGTTTGCCATTCTATGGCCGCAAATGATTCGATGCGCGTCCACAATCCAGATCGTTCGCCCATTGGAGTCAATCGCTGAGACGTAACCCAAACTCCAACCGCGTTTCTTGATATTACGGGCGATTATCTCCCAGTCCTTCATTGTAGACTGGGAATTTCAATCTTATCAGCGGAAAAGTTCGAAGGGTCAGTTACCTTGGGAGCCCACCGGATGATAAGGGTTGCAATCACGGAGTTGGGCACTTCGAAAGCCATCGCCTTCTGGCGACCTTCAACCGAAACCACAATTGCGGTAAGGTTTGGATCGACCGAAATTACTTTATCAAGCGGGAAAGCTCTTTCCTCTTTCGTGCCGACAAATACCACCCGTTTGTTTGTGATGGTCAGGCATCTCGCATCCAGTTTCGCCCATTGCTGTGTGCTTAACGACCGACCACTTGTCCCGCCGATATAAACGCCTTTGGCAACTCGGACCCCGCTGTGGACTGCGCGGTATTCTCGGACTGCGCGTGTCTCATATAAAGCTGATGGACTTGAATAAAAGGCACTTTCACCGGGCTTCAGCATGATGTCTGTCGGAGCAACCGGCAAAGCGCGATTTTGCGCGATGGTGGCAGTGAAGTCACCAGCCTCATTGAACAAGCGGGTTTGTAGTTCACGCCGTCGCTTGGCTCGAACAGCAGTCACGCTGGCGATAATCACACCGACGATAATTGTGATAACGACTGCTGTCGGAAACAGAAAGCCTAGGTCTGGAGCAGTGGTTGCTGCGTGTAGTTCTCGATGCTCCTCGTCGGCGCGACGGGCTTCCGCGTTTGCCCGCGCCATCTGCTCGGGCTTAGGCTGTGCAGCGGCGGTGGCAGCTTGCGCGGGTTTGGAACGAAAGCGTTCCTGAAGGTCATTGGGTAACTCACTGAAATAGACCTTTGAAATTCCCGTTTTATCCCTCACTACAATGCCGTCAGCTTCGACACGACTCACCGTCACGTTTTTGTATTCCTTGCCCTTAATCGTTTTGAAGTCTTCGGCGAGCGCGATTGATGCGGACAGCGCCGCTATGATTGCCAGTGAGATTTGCCAGTGCTTCACGCGCGATCCGATACTGCCTCTTTTGCTCTCCACACGGCAACGACAAAATGATATGAACGGGCGCGATGACGCGGACGACACCACTCATCATTGCCGCGATTGCGCTCGTTTAGCGTGACTCCTCGGGGATTCCCCCTACGCTGATCCACGATGAAAGCAATGTTCTGCGCATTGTATTTTGGCGCCTTTACCTGTGTGACATTGGCGGGTGATCTAACTAAGTACCGTTCTCCC
>QHNR01000077.1 GCA_003218475.1 Verrucomicrobiota bacterium
GGTCCAAAAATCGCGCAGGTCGATGAAAAAATGATTCGTTGAACACCCGTCCCCACCATGGCATCCAGCAGATTCAAGCCATTGGCAATGTTGTTGCGAAAATATTTCGAAGGATCGCGCATTGACTCGGGGACGAGTGCGTATGCGGCGAAATGCATTACGGCATCGGGGCGCGTGCTGGAAAGCGCAGCCTCAATTTGCAGGCGGTCGGCCAAGTCGCCCCGAATGAAGTTCGCCCGGGAATCGACTGCGCGTCGATGGCCCTCACTCAGATTATCGAAGATGGCAACCTCGTGACCTTCATTCAGCAAAAGCTCGGAGCAAACGCTCCCGATGTAGCCCGCCCCCCCGGTAAGGAAAATTCTCATGGGCGGGGAAAATGCGGCGTGACTCGCGTTAAATCAAAGCGAAGTGTGGGCCGGAGAGGATTGCGCGACGGTCTTGCCCTTCTTTTTCTGAATGGCTGCGGCCATCTGCCGCGCGCAATGGTGTTTGCAGCGCGGGGCAAGCACTTTCAAACTTTGTTCGTCCGAGCCCCATTGCAAGATGTCAATGTCCACGTGGCGGACGCCCCAGCGTTTCACGTCGAGCCGGCTCGCCTTGTAAAGGTCAATGGTGTCCGTGCCGATCAACGCAGCCCCGTAATCGTCGATCACATATTCTTCGCTCGTGTCGGCAAGTCGGAACCGGGTTCCGAGGGGATAGCGCGACCAATCAGAGGCGGCACTCAACACGTGCCGGCCGGACAGATATTCGCCGAGCGCGTTGTGATGGCCGCTTCCTCCCTCAAGGTGTGTATAGGCAGTGGTACGCACGTTTGGTATGCGACGCCCACTGGTGACGGTCGGTTTCGATTGCGTGGCACAGCCCACGACAAAGCAAGCTGCCGCTCCTGCGAGCGTAAGGTTAAGGCATCTACGCATCAGCAATATCGCGCCCGCAATAGCAGCCCGAGCAAGGAAGGGCAAGCAATAATTTACAAAAATTCCCTAAGGCCACCGAATCTGGTTGCTGTTGAGAATGTGATCTTTTGGCCCGGCACCAACGACGTCGGCTAAAGCGCTAGCGCGTCGCCGCTTGGGAGAGCTCGGTCGTGCAATGGGGACAACGAGTTGCCTTAATGGGGATCTTCATCGCGCAGTCCGGACAATCTTTGGTGTCGGGTTCTTTTTCGGCTGGATGTCTGAGTTTATTGATTGCCCGGACCAGAAGAAAAACCGCGCCTGCGATAATGAGAAAATTAATCAGGAGCGTAATGAAGTTGCCATAGTTCCATGTGATCGCTCCGGCCTTCGCAGCGTCTGCGGGAGTATTGAATGCGGTCGAGCCATCTTTGGCCGCTCGCAGAATTACAAACTTGTTTGAGAAATCGAGTCCGCCGCTGAGCAGACTGATCGGGGGCATGACGATGTCTTTCACCAGCGAATTGATAATGCCACTAAATGCGGCCCCGATAATGACGCCGACTGCGAGATCGATCGCGTTGCCTTTTACGGCGAATTCCTTGAATTCCTTCAAGACCTTCTTCATACGACGATGTTGACCAGCTTCCTCGGGACCACTATCACATTACGAACTGTCCTACCGGCGATTCGATCTTGAATCTTCTGGTTCGACAGCGCCGCAGCTTTCAGTTCTTCCTCCGTTGCAAGAACCGGCATCTTCATTCGATCGCGCAGTTTCCCATTTATTTGAATGACGATTTCAACTTCCTGCTCGGCGAGCAGCCGCTCGTCATAACTTGGCCAGGGTTGTTCCGTGATGTCCCCACGCACATCATTGAATTTCGCATTCAACCCTTCCCACAACTCCGAGGCAATGTGAGGCGCAAATGGATTCAGCAAAATCAGGAAGCTGCGCATTAGTGATAAGGGAATTACGTCGACGTTCGTAAGGGCGTTCACGAAAATCATCATTTGTGAAATTGCGGTGTTAAACGAGAACGATTCGATATCCTCAGTGACTTTCTTGATGGTCGCATGCAGCATCTTCTGCTGCGGCTTATTTGGATCGGCGGCTTTAACCTTGCTCGATAATTCCCACTCGCCTCTCTGGTTCTCAGTCATCAGGAGGCGCCAGACGCGCGCAAGAAAACGCGCTACGCCTTCGACGCCACGCGTGCTCCAGGGTTTCATTTGCTGAAGCGGGCCCATAAACATCTCGTAACAGCGGAATGCGTCTGCGCCGTGCAGGTCGATGACGTCGTCGGGGTTCACGATGTTGCCGCGTGATTTCGACATTTTCTGGTTATCTTCGCCGAGGATAATTCCCTGATTAACGAGACGCTGGAATGGCTCCGGCTTTGAGACGTAGCCAAGATCGAACAGGACTTTCTGCCAGAAACGCGCGTAAAGAAGATGCAGCACCGCGTGTTCGGTGCCGCCGACATACAAATCCACTCCACCCGGCTTATCACCACCCATCCAATAACGTTCCGCTTCTTTACCGACGAATCGATGATCGTTGTGCGGGTCGCAAAATCGCAGGTAATACCAGCACGAGCCTGCCCACTGCGGCATCGTGTTTGTCTCGCGCACGGCCTTCTCAGAATAGTGAACCCACTCTTTCGCTCTGGCCAGGGGAGGTTCGCCCGTGCCGGTCGGCTTGTAATCTTCCAGCGCCGGTGGGACGACCGGCAATTCGCCTTCGCTTAACGAGCGATGTTTTCCATCTTGCCAGATAATCGGGAACGGCTCGCCCCAATATCGCTGGCGCGAAAAAAGCCAATCGCGCAATTTGTAATTGATCGCGCGCTTGCCCTGACCGCGTTCTTCCAGCCAGCCGGTAATTTTCTTTTTTGCCTCGGCGCTCGTTAGGCCGTTGATGATTGGCGAATTGACCGCGATGCCTTCGCGGGTGAATCCAATTGCCGGTTCATCTCCTGTTGGCTGAACAACAACAACTATCGGCAGATCGAATTTTTTGGCGAATTCAAGGTCGCGCTCGTCGTGTGCGGGCACGCCACCTATTGCGCCCGTCCCATAACCGACCAGCACATAGTCAGCGATCAAGATTGGAATCTTTTCGCTGTTTGCTGGATTAATTGCGTACGCCCCGGTGAATACGCCCGTTTTGTCTTTCGACAGATCGGCACGTTCGAGATCACTTTTGCGTGCGGTGCGTTCGCGATAGTCGCGCACCGCCGGCCATTGCTCCTCGGTAACAATTAGATCGACAAGCGAATGTTCGGGCGCGAGCACCAGGAATGTCCCACCGTAAAGCGTGTCGGGACGCGTGGTAAAAACGCGAATCTTTTGATCGCTTTTGTCGATTTTGAAATCGATTTCCGCGCCTTCGCTGCGGCCGATCCAATTGCGCTGAAGCAATTTGATTCCTTCGGGCCAATCAAGTTCG
>QHNR01000076.1 GCA_003218475.1 Verrucomicrobiota bacterium
TCGCAACGAGCAAATGACGCTGGTAAATGTGGTGGCGCTTACTTCACTCACTCGCCACGTCCTTCCGCAAATGATCGCGAAACGCCGCGGCAGTATTCTAAACGTCAGTTCGTCGGCTGGCTTTCTTCCGGTGCCTGGCTCCGCCGTTTACGCGGCTACCAAGGCTTATGTCACCAGTTTCTCTGAAGCGCTTCGAGCTGAACTCCACGGAACAGGCGTAAGCGTGTGCGCTTTATGTCCCGGCCCTGTTCGAACCGAATTTCAACAAGTCGCCAAGCGGCCGGACGGGCGGCCAGAGATTGGCCCGGAATTCGTTCTTGTTCCGGTAGAACAAGTCGTGCGAGACGCGATAAAGGGGCTTGAGGCAGATAAGCCGATAGTTATTCCTGGATTTGCAATGAAGCTTGTCATGCTTTTGGCTCGACTAATGCCGACGCCGCTGTTGCGCTTGCTATTGCGTCGTTACTCTGGCCGGGCCTCAGCTGTGTAGCATTAGTTTGGAACGTCTCTGGGGACTGCAGGAGACTGGTGAAACCAGTTGTGGTCGCTAGCGAAGACCATGCGGTTTGCAATAATCTCCGAGACCGTGACAAACACCACGATTACGCCCACTCCGATCAGCGGCACAGGTGAATTGATTCGGCCTGCCTGCTGAAGCCTTGGCGAAAGCAGGCGTAATAGGTAGCTGATCCCACATACATAAAATAAGGCGAACGGTATGAACGCACCGCTCAGTAATCGGCCTGACGTGAAATACGGATGCTCTCTGGACGGATTGACGCAATTCCCGAAGTCGAACTGGATCGAAAGGAACGCCAGGAATCCAACCGACGCTATGAAGCTCAACACGGCAATGCCGATCGCTTGCCGCTGAAACGTGGAGAGCGCAGCCTTATTTCGCAATCCGATGAGCGCCGCGACCAGCAATGCGAGGGAGGAGATGGCATAGAATCCATCGACCAGCGAGCAACGCAACGTTTGCCCGTGCCATTTGACCTCTCCCCGCCAGAAACTCGCAATCAAATCTGACCAGAAGATCCAGAGACCACGCGGCGTAAAAATCGGGTGCTGCCACCAATCCATGAACGGTTTTCGGGTCCAACCGAGTAATGCAATTTTCGCTGTTGATCCGGTCAGATCACCGAACTGATATTGCGTCCAAAGCATCCAAGTGCCAATCGGGATTGCGGCGCAGATCACAATCGCGGCAAGCGCCATCAGGCCAGCGCGCGGGGTTCCTCGCGTAATCACCAGCAACCTTGCAAGGATCACGACCAGCGCGACGGCGATAAGCGGCAAGTTGGATAACTTCGTCAGGTACGTGGCTGCAATCGCCAAACCGGTGAGCGCGCCAATCAAAAAGGTCGCACTATTCGCTCTTAACCACTGGAGAACGCAAAGAAACAACGTGCCAAAACAGACCGGCGACAGAACATCGTTATTGATCGCGTAGAAAACGTTCTGAGGAATAAATGCTAGCAACAGCGGCACGCCGAGACGCAACTCCACGCGATCAGGAGCGACTGTGCGCGCGATCACATATCCAAGCCACACCATGACCGCGACCAGCAGCACGTTAAGAAAACGAATCCAGTAGAGCGATTCCAGCTCGTTGAGTCCAAGGCGTTGGCCAATACGCCACCAAACGCTTGCCAGAATATAATACAGCGGCGGCTGAGAGGATTCGAAATTGATCTCGCTGCTCCACGCAGCTCTTGTCGCGGCAATGTCCGATCCGACATCCGGGACAGTTTGCTTCCACAACGGCGGCGGAAATTTTCCGCCTGGGAATTGCTCCGGCGTGAACAGAAATTCCGGCGAAGCGTAGGGAACAATCCAGTTGAGAGTTTCGTCCTGTAGCGGCTCGAAACTGCGCGGAACCCTGCCATGCGAATACTGCGTGATGAGGTCGAAATGAAGGTCCTCGTCGATGTTGCTAAAGAACGGAAAGGCGGCAGAGAAGACAAAAACTCGAAGAGCCGCAACAACGCATAGAAGCAGAATCAGTACACGCTCATTCCAACCGAAAAACATTTTCGATTCACGAGATGCCATAAAACTTGGCTCCAAGATTCGCACCTCTATTCGCAAACAAAAAGCGGCGGCCAGTTAGGCCGCCGCTCCGAAATATTTTGCAGGCTACACACCCGCTACAATTCTAGGACGACTTGTATTTCACCGAGCAACCGTACGGTTTGGTTTGTGGCGTGGAGACCGATTTGCCTGCCAACGATTCGTCCAGCGCCGCCTTTACGTAGTTGGTAGAACTGGGAATATCCGCCGGGTTCGGTGAGGCTTTGCTGTCGATCGCACCTTCGTAGGTAATTTTTCCTTCCGGACTAATCACGACCATATGAGGCGTGTTCTTCGCGCCAAATGCGCGGCCCGCTTTGCCTTCTGGATCGAGAAGCAACGCTGTCTGATGCGTCTTCCAAGATTCAGCGATCTTCTGCGCCTGCTCCGGCGTTATGCTCCCCTCAGTGCCGGGGGCATTGGAATCGATGGTAAGCCAGACAACTCCTTTGCTTGTGTATTGATCCTGCAATTTTTGCATGTTGCCGCTGCCGTAATGCTTCTTCACGAACGGGCATTCCGGATTAAACCATTCGAGCACGACATATTTGCCTTTGTATTGCGAAAGCGAGTGCGTACTGCCCTTCGCGTCGGCGAGCGAAAAATCCGGCGCCGCGCTGCCTACCGGAGGCGGGTCGAAGGCAAAGACTACGGTGGCGATCAATGATGTGACGACGGTCAGTGCAATTTTGGTGTTCATAGATTCGTTAGAAAGCATAGTCTCTGAGTAGGTTCAATTTTCCGGCGACAACACACTGGCAATGGGCCGGCGAACTTTCAACAAGACGCAGATCGGGGAACAGAAAAGGCAGAAGACGGGCCAGTAGAAAGGGATCAGCTCTTAGTATCGACAGTCGGGAGTCGCGCAACCCGAGGCATTATAGATTACTGCGAAGCGACTTTGCGCGAGACAGTTTCGAGTTTGTCCAGGACCATGCTCTTGGTAAGCAGTTCCGGAAAGACGATTGGCTCTTCGTTTTTCCCCGGATACAGCACGTAGAGCGGAACGCCCGGGCGACCAAATTGTTGCAGTAACTTCGTAATCACCGGGTCGCCGTTGGTCCAGTCGGCTTTCATTTTCACGATGCCGCGACGTTGAAATGCCTCTCGTACGTCCTGACTTTCGAGCACATTGGCCTCGTTGAATTTGCACGTGAGACACCACGCGGCTGTGAAATCTACGAAAACGGTATGACCTTGCTCCAGCTCCGCTTGCAAACGTTCCGGCGTGAACGGCTGCCAATCGCCTCGCAGCCGTGAATCGGCGGAAGCAACGTTAGAGGAGTGAAATTTGTCGCCGACGAAATAAATGCCACTGCCGATTACGAGCAGGAGCATGAGCACGAGCACGACGCCTCGTTTCGCCGCGGATGCTGTCGGCACAACGAATGCGCCTTTCATCCAGCACGCGACACTGATTACCAATAGGAAGCAGCTGGCCCAAATCGCTCCTTCCAGACTGCGCTGGGCGCCGAGCACGTAGAGAAGAAAGAGCAGCGTCGCGAGCAGCAGAAAGCCCATGAATTGTTTCACATGCAGCATCCAGGCGCCAGGCCGTGGCAGAAACCGCAGCCAGGCAGGTTGCGCGCTCAAAAGCAGATAAGGCGCGCTCATCCCAGCGGCGATGGCGATAAACATCGCCAATATGATTGCGGGCGATTGCGAAAATGCGAAACCGAGTGCGGTGCCGAGAAACGGCGCAGTGCACGGCGTGGCCAACACAGTTGCGAATACGCCCTGAAAGAAGGAGCCAAGATCATCTTTGCGCTCGCTCGTCGAGAGCAAACCGCGAGAAAATCTTTGCGGCAGGGAAATTTCAAATACACCAAAGAGATTCAAAGCGAACACGAGCACAATCACGCTCAGCACGAGAACAAAATACGGATTGGTGAATTGAAAACCGCCCCAAGTGACGTCGCGGCCCGCGACTTTGAGCGCAATCAAAAGCACCGCAAGCGCGATGAACCACACAAAAATCCCAAGCGTGAACGCGATGCCGCTCCGCAAAATTTTCTGTCGGCTTTGACCGGCTTGCTGAATGAATCCAAAAATCTTCAACGAAATCACCGGCAACACGCACGGCATCAGATTTAAAATCATCCCGCCGATGAAGCCGAAGAGCAGAAACGTGAGGACGCCTCGTCCGGGCGCCGGACGAGCCGTTGAAGCAATCGACGCAGTCGTAATCTGCCACCCCGCGCGGTCTTCACCGTTTGGCTTCTGGGAAAAAACAACAACGCCTGCAATGGACGACAAATTCTTCCCCGAGGACTCAATCGGAATACGCAAGACAATTTCATTTTTGTTTCGTGATTCGACCGTTGGATGCCCCACAACGGTGCCTTCATCCGGCAACGGAAAGAAATCGACCGCTGGATAATTTGCTAATGTCGCGCCGGTGACTTTCAAGCGAAGATCGGATCCAACCCGACCCCATTCGGCAGTTGCTACATTCGGTCCCGGCCAGTTGTGCGGCAGCAAACGCCGATAACGCCCGAAAAGCTCCGTGTTCGTCGGCTGGCTGCTTGCCGATACCGGCAGCTCCAATTCCAATGTTGCACTCCCAGGGATGCAGATTTTCTCGCATACCAGCCAACTTGCGTCGGCAACTAGTTTTATTGTTGAATTCTCAATCTTCGGCGGCGGCGTGATCTCCTGCCTGAGCAGCACTTCATCTACGTATCCGTACGTTTGAATATCGCCCGGATCGATTGTTTTTAACGGAATCGGCCACTGAACCTCACCACTTTTCCAGCCGGGTGGCAGCTTCCATTTCAATTCTGTGGGAAGACCAGCGTCACCGGAAAACTTCCAGTAGGTATGCCAACCCGGAGCCATTCGCAGCAGCAAGCCGACGGTAAATGGCTTTCCTGGAACAATCGCGTTCGTGTCGGCCAGCAACTCCGTCCTGACGAGTTGTTTTCCTTGATACGACTGGCTGAAGGCGTGCGGTGCGAACGCGAGGACCCACCAGCAGACCATCGAGCAGAGCACGAGTCTCAATGCCAGTCTCATCTTATTACGTAACACTCGCCTAACTTCACAGCAATCAATGGTCTGTAGCCGCTTCGCTGCGCGAAGCGTGAATTTGAGGTTGCTATTCAAACGCGGGCCACGTCGCCCACAGGGCGACGGCTACAGAAACGCTCGCTTTACGGCACGACAAAAATTTTATCGGTCCACGGATCCTTTACTTTGGTACCGGACGCGTAACCGCTGACATCGACATATCGTCCGCTGCTATCAAACGGGCTGAACACGTACCCAGGCTTCTCAGGCACCGCTTTCGCAGTTGGAAATCCCGTCTGAGGATATGAAGCATGCCCGGGTGACGATGGTTTTGTATTTGCCTGTGTCGTCTCTGTGCGAGGGACCTGCGCAGTTGTTCGGGACAAGCTTTGACTGCTTTCGGCCTGATGCTTCGAGCTGCGCTGCGGCGATGAAGTCACCTGTTGGAATGAAACAGGCCGACCAGGCTCAGTGACATCCGATGACGTTGCCTCTGTCGTGCCAACCATTGTTGGTTCGCCGTGCCGCCCCAAAGCGTAATGCACCGGCGCGGTAGCGACACGATACGAACCGACGGCAACGTCCCGCGTCACATGGTAAGAAGTCACTGCAACGTTTTTGGTCGTTCCACATCCAGCAAGCAAAACCGCCGCAAACAGCAAAGGTCCTTCCAGTGTCTTCATGTCGTTTGTAACAGATGTGCCTTCATCGCGATCTGTTCAATCATTTAATCGCCAGAACGTCGGCAATGAAACTTGAGATCTCCTCCTCGGTCGTCGACCACGAACACATCAGACGATAAACGTCGGGCTCGATGAAATTATAAAAACGCCAGCCGCGTTCGTGGAGACCGCTGGCGAGTCGCTCATCCATCGACACAAACACCGCGTTTGCCTCGACTGGAAATACGCTCTCGATCGCTGCCTCCTTTTGCAAACGGCTCGCAAGGAGACGTGCCGCACGGTTGGCATGCTGCGCGTTCCGCAACCAGACGTCTCCAGTCAAAAGCCCAAGCCACGGCGCGGCAAGAAAACGCATCTTCGATCCGCGCTGACCGGCCTGTTTCGCGCGATAATCAAATTCGCGCGCGATCTTCTTATCGAAAAAAATCAGCAACTCGCCGACAGCCGCCCCATTTTTCGTTCCTCCAAAACACAGAACGTCAACCCCAGCCTCCCATGTGATCGCTTTGGGCGGACAGTCAAGCGATGCGATTGCATTGGCGAAACGCGCGCCATCCACGTGGAGAAACAGTTGGTGGGTGCGCGCCAGGTTAGCAATCGCCGCTATTTCGTCGCGCCTATAAACCGTTCCGAATTCCGTAGCTTGTGCAATGCTGATCGCGCCCGTCTTATGCGAATGAAACTCGTTCTCGCGGGCCAGCAGCGCTTCCACTTGGCCGATGTCGATCTTTCCATCGGCGCCGCCAACCAAAAGCAGTTTCGATCCTCCGGTAAAAAATTCGCACGCGCCGCATTCGTCCGTCTGCATGTGAGAATGCTGGTGACAGATCACGCTCTGGAACGATTTGCACAGCTGCGCGAGCGACAGCGCGTTCGCCGCAGTGCCGGTGAAAACAAAATAAACATCACAGTCGGTCTCGAAGATTTCACGAACCCGACCGCACACGCGCGCGGTCCAATTGTCCTCGCCATATGATGGCGCGTAATTCTCATTTGCTTCCTGCAATTCGGCCCAGGCCTCCGGGCAAATCGGTGCGACGTTATCGCTCGCAAATTCATGGCGCTCTAGGATCATCTCGCCACTTTGCTACCCGAATTTTTGCGCACGATCAATAAGCACAAAGAGATTGCCTGACAGCTCAGAGCCCTGGGCCTCCGATCTCTGCCAGGCAATACCGTTCGATTTTGCTCTTCGAAATTGCGTGCAGCAGTTTCATTCTTATTTCGAAGAGAAGCGGCTAAGTGATCGTGTCTGTAGGGAAAATTCTTACGCTGCGGGAGACGGCTGGTTGCGCTTTGCCTAACGCACAGGGGCGGACTAGTTTCGTAAATGAGGGCCCGCCAAAGCGAAATTGAGCGGCGCGGCAGCCGTATCTTCGAGCTCGTCGATAAGCATCCAGAGCCGCTTTTCAGCAAGGCCGGATTTTATCAGCGGTTGATGGCATTATCCATGCGTGACGAGCGGTTTAAGGTGCAACTGTTTCGCTTTGTCGATGTTCTGCCCTCGCTGCGTCACTCACGCGAAATTATCGAGCATCTCAACGAGTATTTCTCCGATGACGGCTTCGGGCCGTTTGTTGGGACCGGCGTTCATCTGGCACGCATCGTTCCCTGGATGAGCGGCCCGATCTTGCGATGGAATGTTTCCGGAATGGCGCACCAATTTATCGCCGGAAAAAATCCGGACGACGTAATAAAAACGTTGCGCAAGCGCCGTTCGCAAAAAATCGGCTTTACTGTCGACCTGTTGGGAGAAGCTGTCGTCAGCGAAGCGGACGCGGATGAATACGCGGCGCGTTATCTGGATTTGCTGGAGAAACTTGCGGGGGAAACAAAGAACTGGACGGACCCGCTGGACAAAAATTCGGAGCTCTTTCCAGTTGTAAATCTGTCGGTCAAAATTTCTGCGCTCTATTCGCAAATAAATCCGGCCGATCCAGCGGATGCAATTGCCCATCTCGCACCCAAGTTGCAGCCGCTTCTGCGCCGTGCACGAGAGGTTGGCGCTTTCATCAATTTCGACATGGAAAGCTACGCGCACAAGAACACCACTCTCGAGCTGTTCAAAACCATTTTCACCGACGAGGAGTTTAGGGATTGGCCGTATGCCGGGATTGTGATCCAGGCGTATTTGCGAGATTCAGAAGCGGATTTGCGCGACCTGATCGAGTGGGGTCGCAAACGAGGAACGCGTTTCGCAGTGCGGCTGGTCAAGGGCGCATACTGGGACTACGAAACCACGAAATCTCTCCAGAACGGGTGGGATTGTCCGGTTTATTTTCAGAAGCCGGAGAGCGACGCGAATTTTGAAACGCTCACCAGGTTGCTTCTGAAAAACGAATCGATCGTTACCGCTGCCTTCGGATCGCACAACATTCGCAGCATCGCGCACGCGCAGGCGTTTGCGGACGAGCTCGGGCTCGATCCCAGCCGCTTCGAGTTTCAACTGCTC
>QHNR01000008.1 GCA_003218475.1 Verrucomicrobiota bacterium
CGGTCAATGAAGGAATGTGGGAGAAAGCTCTGGGGCAAAATGCCAGGAGCATTTTCAAGGAAAATTCCGGGAATAGTTTGATTGTTCGCGCGATAAAGTTTCGCGCGAATCCCCGGATAAAGCGTGTTGTCTTTATTTGTACTCCACATCGCGGCAGCGATCTGGCCAGCAATGGAATCGGAAAAATTGGAATTAGCCTGATTACGCTTCCGACCAGACTGACCGCAGTCATGATGGACTCGCTAACCAACGCGGACCTCGCGCAAATCACGGGAAGTTCCAAGCGTTTGCCCAACAGTATCACGGGTCTGAAGCCTACAAGCCCGGCTTTGCCGGTAATTAACAGCGTGCCGATCAGTGTTCCCTATCACTCAATCATCGGCGATAGGGGGAAAGACCACTGCCCGAACTGCAGTGATGGTGTGGTGGCTTATTGGAGCTCTCACCTCGATGGCGCGCAGTCGGAGCTCATTGTGCCTGGCCCGCACGGATCGTGTGCGCTGCCGCAAACGATTGCCGAGCTTGATCGGATTCTGCGTTTACATCTTAGAGCGAGTAGCACGTCGAGGACCATTGTCGCAAAGGCGACCCCTTGACGCGGCACGCAAAAATTTGCGATTGATGGTTCCTGCTTGTTACGGTTGTCTAACCTGTCGCACGCCTGTTGCTGCCAGATATGCACTATCATGCTGGCTCTCTCGCCTCAGGATCCTAAACGCTCATAGTGTAATCTGATGCGAGTCATTCGATGGGCTGGTGCACTGCTCGTTCTCCTAGCAGCCATCATCGCTATTGCCTGGGCATTTGGCGCGGTGTGGTTTGACGCTCCGTTCGGCAACGGGAACAAGGTTGCGGCTTTACTCCTGGCAATAGCTTCCGCAATCGCGCTTGTATTTGTTAGACCGTTCTGGCGCAAAGTAGGCGTTATTGCGCTCCTTTTCGGTGGCGTGCTTACCTGGTGGCTGACGCTTTCTCCGACCAACGATAGCGATTGGCAGCCGGATGTGGCCCAGAAAGTGTGGGCCGAGATTCAAGGCGACGAAGTGACCTTGCACAACGTACGCAACTGCGACTACCGGACCGAGACCGATTACACGCCGCGTTGGGAGACGCGCACTGTGCGCCTCTCGCAGGTCACTGGCATCGACCTGGCCATCAATTACTGGGGGTCGCCCTGGATCGCGCATCCCATCGTGAGCTTCCAATTTGCTGACGCGCCGCCGCTCTGCTTCTCCATCGAGACGCGCAAGAAGCTTGGCCAAACCTACTCGACTGTTGGCGGGCTCTACCGGCAGTTCGAACTTATCTACATCGTGGCCGATGAGCGCGACGTGATCCGCCTGCGCACAAATTACCGCAAGGAGGATGTCTATCTTTACCGCACGACCGTTTCGCCAGCACAAGCGCGCGAACGTTTCCTTGAATACATCCATTCGCTCAATGTTCTGCGGAACAAACCGCGCTGGTATAACGCCATCACCACCAACTGCACCACGAGCATTCGCACGCAGCATCCTCGCAATGAGCGTGTGCCATGGGATTGGCGCATCCTGCTCAATGGCAAAGGCGACGAACTGATGTATGAGCGCCATGCCATTGTCACCGGCGGGCTTCCCTTCGCCGAGCTTGAAAGCCGAAGCCTGATCGACGCGCGCGCCCGTGCAGCCAACGACTCTCCTGATTTCTCAAAGCTAATCCGGGAAGGTCTGCCTTTCGCACTTCCGTCCGATGCATCAGCTCGATAGCCGCTCAGGGCAATGGCGAATCGAGAGAGCCAAACCGTTCGCAAATCTCTCCATCCGACGTATATTTGTGGTTCGCTTTTATGAATGAATTGAACATAGAGAATCTGCATATCGCGGTCGGCGGTCAGGAGATTGTTCGCGGGTTGACGCTCCGCGTGCCGCGGGGTGAGGTGCACGCGCTTATGCGCCCAAATGGCTCGGGAAAAAGCACTCTGGCCAAGGTGCTCGCTGGTCACCCCGACTATCAGGTGATCGCTGGCAAGGTGTTGATGGACGGAGAGAATCTGCTTGAACTTGAGCCGGACGAACGGGCGCGGCGCGGCTTGTTCATGGCGTTCCAGTATCCGAGCGAAATCCCGGGGGTAACGATTGCTAATTTCCTACGCGCAGCGTTGCAATCGCGCGTGCCGGAAGGCGAAGAACTCGAGGCCACCGATTATTACGCAAAGCTTTACGAAAAAATGGAGCTGCTTGGTATGGATCGGTCGTTTACGTCCCGGGCGGTGAACGAAGGTTTTTCCGGCGGCGAAAAAAAGCGCGCTGAAATTCTGCAACTGGCCATGCTCGAACCAAAATACGCCGTTCTGGATGAGACCGATAGCGGTCTGGACATCGACGCGCTCAAGACCGTTGCGCACGGAGTGAATTCGTTGCGCGGCCCCGATCTTGGGATATTGTTAATCACGCATTATCAGCGCCTCCTGAACTACATCGTCCCCGACCACGTCCATGTGATGGTAGGTGGGCGAATCGTTAGAAGCGGGCGAAAAGAGCTCGCTCTGGAGCTTGAAGAGAGAGGTTACGATTGGGCGCGGGAAGGCGCGGTTGAGCCAGTATACACGAGGTAACACAATGAAAACCGACACATCAGCAGTCGATATCGATCGAAACAAAGGAGATTTCTTTTATCCAGAAGCTCACGTGCGCGATGCCGGTGTGGGGCTAAGTGAGCAAACCGTCCATTACATCGCCGATGTGAAAGAGGATCCGGATTGGGTGCGCGAGTACCGTCTGCGCGGCCTGAAGACATTCCTGGAAAAACCGCTCCCGACGCATTGGGCGAGCAAGGACCTGGAAGCAATCGACTTCGGCAAAATCCGCTATTACCTCTCCCCGGGCACCGAACCGAAGCGCAGCTGGGAAGAAGTACCGGACGACATCAAACGCACATTTGAGCGACTCGGTATTCCCGAGCAGGAACGAAAATTTCTCGCTGGCGTGGAGGCGCAGTTCGATAGCGAAGCCGTCTATTCAAATATCAAGAAAGCTGTCGGCGAACAGGGCGTCATTTTTGTCGGTTCACGAGAGGGACTGAAGAATTATCCGGAAATTTTCCGGAAATGGTTCGGCAAAGTCATCCCGATCGCCGACAACAAATTCAGCGCCTTGAATTCGGCTGTGTTCAGCGGTGGCTCGTTCATTTACGTCCCGCCGGGTGTGAAAGTGAAGCACCCGTTGCAGGCCTACTTCCGCATCAACGCCGAAAACTTCGGCCAATTCGAGCGAACCCTGATCATCGCCGATGAAGGCTCGGAAGTGACCTACATGGAAGGGTGCACGGCGCCGAAGTTCAATACTCCGACACTCCACAGCGCCGTCGTGGAACTCGTCGCGCTGAAGGGCGCGAAGATTCAGTACATCACGGTGCAGAATTGGGCATCCAACGTTTTCAATCTCGTGACCAAACGCGGACTCGCCCAGGAAAACGCCGAAGTGAAATGGATCGATTGCAACATCGGCTCGCGGCTCACAATGAAGTATCCCAGTGTGATCATGAAGGGTCGCAAAGCACGCGGCGAAGTTCTCTCGATCGCCCTCGCCAACGACGGCCAGCATCAGGATACCGGCGCGAAAATGATTCACGCTGCCGATGAAACGACGAGCAACATCATTTCCAAATCGATCTCAATCGGCAAAGGTCGCGCCACTTACCGTGGCCTGGTCCACGTGCCAAAACATCTGAAGCATTGTAAAAACAACACCGAATGCGACGCGCTTCTCATCAACTCGACGTCGCGAACGGACACGTATCCGGCTATCACCGTGCGTGGCACAGGCAATGCCGTTCAACACGAAGCCAGTGTCAGCCAGGTGAGCGCGGAGCAAATTTTTTACATGCAACAGCGCGGTCTCAGTGAGGCGCAGGCCATGAGTTTGAGTGTGAACGGTTTCGTTAACGATCTCGTCCGCCAGTTCCCGATGGAATACAGCGTCGAGCTCAAGCGGCTGATCGAGCTGGAGATGGAAGGCTCGGTCGGATAACCGTTTCGCCTGGCGAATTCTTTCTGTAGCGGCGGTCTGTGACCGCCGCTGCGTTACAAGGTCACATGTCGTTAGTCACACATCAAGAACAGGCCGCCCCAATTCTCTCCGGGCCGAGCGATCTGCGCGAATTCCCCGATTGGTTTCGTGATCAACAGCACGCAGCATGGCAACAATTCGAAGCGCTGCCGACGCCGACACGAAAAGATCAACCGTGGCGATTTTCCAACGTCGCTCTTCTCGATCTGGCGCCGTTCAAAATCAGTCCGCCGCTTTCTGAAGATGACCGCAAAAATATTTTGAAGTATTCCCGTGGGCTCGACCATTACGCGGCTCGGATGATTTTCGCGAACGATCAACTGATCGAACGCGACGTCGTTTCTGAAGATCTCAAAAGGCGCGGCGTGATCTTTCAACCGCTCGAGCGCGCAATGGTGGGGCACGCCGATCTGTTCGGGAAATATTTCATGTCCACTGAAGCGACGCTTGGCTCGGCTAAGTTCGCTGCGCTGCATAAGGCGCTTGTTTCGTCGGGAACATTCTTGTTCGTGCCGCGCGGGCTCGAGATCAAAGAACCGATCGAGATCTTTCATTGGTTGCGACATGACAATATGTCGATCTTCCCGCATCTGCTTCTAGTCACTGATGAGCTCGCGAAGGTCACAGTCATCGAACATTTCCGCTCGTGCGATCAGCGCGCCGCCGGGTTTGCCTGTGGTGTGAACGATCTCATCGCAGGCCCGGGGGCGAAGGTAAACTACGTGTGCGCGCAAAACTGGGCGGAAAATGTCATTGCGTTACAAATGAACTCGACCACCGTCGATCACGATGCTTCTGCGTTGAGCCTGAATTTGCATCTCGGTGGGAAGTATTCGCGCTTCGAAAGTTTAAGCCAGCTCATCGGCGAAGGCGGGCGCAGCGATTTGCTGGCTGTCGCAGTCGCCAAACACCAGCAGGAATTCGACGCCCGAACCTTGCAGGACCACGCTTCGCCTCACACCGCGAGCGATCTCCTTTACAAAAACGCGCTCGACGATCGGGCTCGCACCATTTTCGGCGGCCTGATCCGAGTCGAGCCGCATGCTCATTTCACCGACGCGTATCAAAAAGTTCGCAATCTTCTATTGAGCGATGATGCAGAAGCCAACTCCATGCCCGGCCTCGAAATTCTGGCCGACAACGTTCGTTGTACCCACGGCGCAACGTCCGGCCAGATCGACGAAGACGAACTCTTTTATCTGCGCACTCGCGGCATTCCGGTCCCAGTTGCGCAACGCCTCGTCGTCACGGGGTTTTTGGATGAAGTGATCCAACGGCTCGATCACCCGGCGATCGGTAACCATTTACACCGATTGATCGAAGAGAAATTTGCGACGAAATAGCGGTTGAGTCGCAGACATCCGTTCAGGCGACCCCAGGGCAGGAAGGGTATTTTTTATTTCGCCATCTCTTGCTCTGTATTTAATTCGAAATTGATCTTTACGTCGTAATGATCGCCTTTGATTAGCCCCGTCGGCGGCGCGTCAACTTCAGTGACTCGTTTCGCGATCGCCGCGACGGATTCGTTCACCACGACGTTTTCGGAGGGTTTGATGACTTCGAACTTCGAGACGCGGCCGTCCTTCTCGATGCGGAGTTCGACTAGAGTCGAAATTTTCGAGCCAGAAGGTACGCTGGTGGTCGGCTGAATCCAGGCACTGTAAAACCGATCATGAAGCATATGGCCATACCAGCCGAATTCCGACGCGCTGCTTCCACCACCGGCGCTGCTACCCTTCCCGGTTGAACCGGTTTTCGCGCTGCCGCTCTGAGCAGTTGCGGTTTTCGCGGTAACGGTTTTTTCGTTTTTGTCTGACTTCTCACTCGCTTTCACCGGGCTCGGTTTTGTTTTCGGCAAGGGTTTAGGCGACGCCCTGCCCGCAGCAGCTTCGCGCAGCGATGCGGGCGTGGCTTTCGCCAATAGAACTTTCTTTGGAGCCGGTTTCGGGGTTGCTTGTGGCGTTACCTTTGGTTTTGGCGTGGGAGTCGAAGATGGCTTTGGCGTAGATGTCGATCTTGGCGTCGGTTTCGGAGTCGGTGAAGGCAATTCAATTTCGCTCTTCGCCGGCGTAACGGCGGGTTTTTCCTCTTCCGGTTCGTCGTCCTTCAGAGGTTTCGGTTCAACCGCGTGAGTTTCACGCTCCGCTGATGGCACTTTCTCATTTTCCCTCGCCGCGAGATCTTCAGCGCTACCTAACCAAACGATGCTCTCAGCATTTGTTGATGCCCTGGCTGCCACGCTCCAGCGAATCAGGCCCACGATCAGCGCAACATGGGCAAGAGCGATCAAAACAACGTTTCGCCAAAAACGGGCAGGGGCACGACACGAATTACACGAATTGTCACAAACCTCCTGATCCTTTCGTGTGGATTCGTGAAATTCGTGTCTCACTTCGACTCAGCTCTGGTAGCGATGCCGACTTTGGTGATTCCCGCCCGTTGCACGGCATCCATCAGCCCGATTAATTTTTGCACGGGTAATTCGCGATCGGGCCGAATTACGATGGCGACATCTGGATTCGCCGCTCTCAACTCCATCAATCGCGCGGTAAGCGTTGCCAAGTCCAGCACTTGATTGTTAAACCGGATCGTGTCCGTGCGATCGATGGAAATGGTTTGCACTTGCGACCTGTTGATCGGCGGATTCTTCGCACCGCTGGATGGGATCACGAGATTCATGGTGCTTTCAAGCAGCGGCGTTGTGATCATGAAGATGATGAGAAGCACGAATGCCAGATCAAGCAGCGGCGTGACATTGATCTCGCTCAGCGTAGAGAGACTCTGGCGTTGTGAGTAGCGTCTCATCTGCTCTTGCTTCGATGTTGGACGTTGGATGTTGGACGTCGGGTGTTGAAGAACCGTTTCGGAAAACGCCGAACGCCCAACGCCCAACGCTGAACGTCCAATGAAAGATCGGCGCTTATCACTTCCGGAACGCGACCTCACGCGCGCCGTGATCGACGTATTTGTGCTCGAATTCGGAAGCGAGCTCAGCTGCAAAATTGTCCATTTCCACGATGATTGCGCGAATGCTGGTAACAAGAAAGTTGTAACCGAACATCGCTGGAATGGCGACGCAGAGTGCGGTGACCGTAGTGATCAGTGCCCCGGACACGCCCGGCGCCATCGACACTAGACTTGGCGAGCCGGCCTCAGCCACGCCGGTGAATGCGTCCATCACGCCCCAAACTGTGCCGAGTAATCCAAGAAAGGGTGATCCGCTCACGGCGGTGGCGAGCAAAATCATTTGTGATTCAAGTGAAAGCGCTGTTTCGCCGACAGCGCGTTCCATCGCCGCGTTGACCGCCCCCATTTGCGCCGGCGAAATTTTGTCTGCGATCCCAAGTCGAGCGCGAAACGTGTCATCTACTTCGGGCGATCCGAGCAAATGAAATGTCATCTCCTGGCAACCTGCGCGATAGACGTTAAAAACTGGTGACCCGGGAAACCGCGCGTTCTTCTCAAAGAGACGTAGCGGTTGTCGATCCTGCCGAAAAGCAGCGAGGAAACGCGCGTTCTGGTTTCGGGCGAAGCGGATCACGCGCAATTTCGTGATCATGATTGACCAACTGAAGATCGAGGCGACGGCGAGAAGAGAGAGAACCAGTTTTCCTGCGATCGTCGCGTGATCGAACGCAAATAGGAGACCGCCGCCTGCCGCTACGATTTTCGGAACGAGCATTCCCGCTTCACCGGACTAAGTAATAACGCCGTTTTGTGGAAACGCCACTAGTCATTTCGACCGAAGCGCAGCGGAGTTACTGTTTAAATAATCCAGAGATGTCTCGACCCATTCGACTTCGCTCAGGACAAGACTTTCGCTCGACATGACAAAGCCCTTCAGGACGACATTCTCCGCGGAAACGTCGGTCGCCTTTTCGCGACGACAATAAATGCGACGCCGACGGCAACTAAGAACAAGGAAAAGAATTGGCCACGCGTGAACGAGCCGATCAACTCTGCGTCGGGTTCGCGGAAATTTTCGATGATGATTCTAAAAATCGCGTAACAAATGAAAAACAGGGCAGTCAAAATTCCGTTGGGCTGGCGCGTGCGGGTCCGCACAAACCACAAGATCCCGAACAGAACGATTCCTTCGAAAAACGCCTCGTAAAGCTGTGACGGGTGGCGCGGCGAAAGAATTGAGCGCAATTCGGTTGCTACTTCTGGATGGCTGTGCACTGCATTAACAATCGCATCCGGCGTCGTGAGTGTCGGATCGATTCGCGCGCATGCAGCCATCGCGCGCTCCGCTTCCTGGGGATGATCGAGCAGTTCCTTTGGAAATTGCATGGCCCACGGAACATTCGTGATGCGTCCATACAGTTCGCCGTTGATAAAGTTGGCGCAGCGTCCAAAGAACAAGCCAATCGGCGCAGTAACGACCAGATTGTCGCCGAGGTTTGTCCACGAGATTTTGTGCCGGTGCGCGTAGTAAAAAGTGAAAGCCAACAGACCAAACATTCCGCCGTGGCTCGACATCCCGCCTTCCCAGACGCGCAAGATCGAGAGCGGCTCGCGCAGCATTTCCGGTTTGTAGAAGAAGACGTAGCCGAGCCGTCCGCCAACGATCACGCCAAAGAGTGCGCAGCCGGTGATAAAATCGCCCACCCTTTGCGGCGGAAGATCGGCGTACCCGCGTTTGGCAAGCCAGAGGAAAACCACGTAGCTGGAGACGAATGCGAGCACATAGGCAAGGCCATACCACCGCGGGCCGACATTGTCGTAGATCCGAAAAATGACCGGATCGAGACTGTGCAAATAGTAGGCGAGCATTTGGTGTGGCGATTTTCACTGATGTCGCTGCCACCCGCAATTAAAACACGTGCCATCCCGAACGAAGTGAGGGACCTCCCAAAAGATGATTGATCACGCAGTCTGCGCCCTGTGACGCTCACTTCGATTGTGAGGTCCTTCGCTTCGCTCAGGATGACCGCGCTTTTTTTGCGCCGCAGATGCCTTCAACACTTTTCGCAAAAATGGCGCGGTGCGGCTCACTCGATTTTCTGCGACCTTTTCCGGCGTTCCACAGGCCACCAGTTCACCGCCAGCGTCACCTGCTTCCGGCCCAAGATCGACAATGTAATCGGCTTCCGCGATGACACTCAGATTGTGTTCGATAACAATCACTGTGTTGCCTTCATCCACCAGGCGATGCAGCACCTTGAGAAGCAGTTCGATGTCCGCCATGTGCAGGCCAATGGTGGGTTCCTCCAGCAAATACAATGTCGATCCCGGCTTGCGCATTTTTCGAATCCGCTCGTCCGCCGCACGGCTGACTCCGCGTTTCAATTGCGTCACCAGTTTAAGTCGCTGTGCTTCGCCACCACTCAACGTCGGACTCGGTTGTCCCAGCTTCAGATAGCCAAGCCCAGTGTCGACTAAGAGTGAAAGCGGGCGTGCAATTTTCGGGTGCGCCGAGAAAAATTGCGCCGCTTCTTCGATTGTCATCTCCATCACGTCGCCGATGGATTTTTCGTTGTAGAGAACTTCCAGCGTCTGCGGATTGTAACGCCGGCCGCGGCAGTCTTCGCACGGCACGTAGCTGCTGGGCAGAAAATTCATCTCCAGCTTGATCGCGCCCTGACCCTTGCACGTCTCACAGCGGCCGCCCTCGGCGTTAAACGAGAACCGGCTCGCCGAATACCCGCGCACGCGCGACACCGGGAGTTGCGCGTAAAGACTTCGAATCTCATCGAACACTTTCACGTAGGTACCTGGCGTCGAGCGCGACGTTTTACCGATTGGCGACTGATCGACTTCGTAAACCGCCTCGATCTGGGGAGCACACGCGTCTCGCGCGTTGGTTTCGGCGTCGCGCCGAAATAGGCTTTGCTTAAAATACAATTCGGAGTCCTTGGCCACCGTAGACAAAGTCCGCGATCGCGGGACGCGCTCGCCAGCACGCGAGACGCGTGCGCTCTCCAGATTCGCGCGAACCGTCGGCAACAGTACGTCGTGCATTAATGTCGATTTGCCGCTGCCGGAAATTCCCGTGATCACGGAAAGCCTGCCAACGGGGAAACCAACACCGATACCTTTTAGATTGTTGGCGCATGCACTTCTGATCTCGATCCAGTTTTCAGCGTCCCGCAGCGACCGACGGGATCCGCGGATCGGATGGCAAAGCGGCGTGTTGAGGCAGCGGGCTGTCTCGGAATTCGGATTCTTTTCGATGTCGCGCATCGTTCCAGCGATTACGACTTCGCCGCCGTGGACTCCAGCACGCGGCCCAAGATCGATAATGTGATCGGCGTGCCGCATTGTTTCGTCGTCGTGCTCGACCACGACCAGCGAATTACCTTTATTTCGCAGCGCGGTGAGCGTTTCGAGCAGGCGCAGGTTGTCGCGTGGGTGCAGACCAATGGTGGGTTCATCCAGCACGTAAAGGACGCCGCGCAAATTTGAGCCAAGCTGCGCAGCCAGGCGGATTCGCTGCGATTCGCCGCCGCTCAACGTTTTTGCCGAACGACCGAGCGCTAGATATCCAAGTCCGACCTTTTCCATGAAATGCAGTCGCTGCTGGACTTCGGGGACAAGACCGGCTGCGATGGTTTGATGCGCGCCTTTGAATCTTAATGTGTTGATCGTGCGCGTTGCTTCGCTCGCCGAGAGATTTGTGAACTGATCGATGGTGTACCCTTGCACGCGCACGTGGCGCGCCACGGCATTCAAACGCGATCCGTGACACTTCGGGCATTCACGCGCTTCGCCTGCCTCGATCCATTCCGATTCACGTTCTGCGGCAAGCTCGTTTTCCAGAAGCGATTCTCCGTCACGGCTTGCAGCCGTTTGGAGATCCTGGTCCCAGATTTCGCCGAAGCCTCCGCATTCTTCACATGCGCCGTGAGGCGAATTGAACGAGAACAAACGCGGATCGAGTTCTTCAAACGCGCGGCCGCAGCCTGGGCAGCTCATCTCAGTGCTCGTTACGGTGAGCCGATTTTTCGAATCGAGCAGACGCGCCGTGCCACGCCCGATTTCCAGCGCACGCCGGACCGCGTCCCGTGCGCGCACGAGTCGCTGCCGATCGATCATGCCCACGACCACGTCGATGGTGTGTTCTTTGAAGCGCTCCAGTTTCCGAAAATGCAAGATTGGGACCAATCGGCCATCCACATAGAGTGTGTCGAACCCTTGGTGTTCCGCCCAGCGCGCCACGTCTGTATGAAAGCCCTTGCGCGCTTTCACGAGCGGCGCGAGAACCTTTAGCGGCGCGCGTTTTGCAGCAGCCTCGATTTGTTTCACGATCGACGCGACGCTCTGCTTTGCGACCGGCAAATCGCAGTCAGGACAAAATTGCGTTCCGGTTTTCGCAAACAAGAGTCGAAGGAAATGGTAAACTTCGGTCACGGTCGCAACAGTCGATTTGCCTCCACCACGCGTGACCCGTTGCTCAATCGCGACACTCGGCGGCAATCCACTGACCAGGTCGACATCGGGTTTTTCGAGTTGCTCGACGAATTGCCGCGCATACGGCGACATGCTGTCGAGAAAGCGACGCTGTCCTTCAGCAAACAAGATATCGAACGCGAGTGTCGATTTACCGGAGCCGCTTAATCCGGTAATCACTACAAGCTGTTCCCGCGGAATTTTAATGTCGATGTTTTTGAGATTGTGCTCCCGCGCGCCGTGAATTTGGATGGCGCCATTTGTTCCGGGGAGCGCGGGCGCCGCGCCGAACGGTTCTTCTGCCGCGCGCAAAGCAAATTCCGAATCCTGATGTATGTAGCGTGCCGGTTGCGTCCGAGGCGGGGCGCCCCGAACTGCGAGCGAGGCGCCCGCGCTCCCCAACACATCGCGAAGAAATTTTCCGGTGTGTGAATGCTTAACCCGCGCGATCTCCTCCGGCGTTCCGGTCGCGACGACTTCGCCGCCAGCTTCACCAGCTTCCGGGCCGAGATCGATGATCCAGTCGGCGCATTTGATCACTTCAAGGTTGTGCTCGATCACAACGATCGAATGCCCACGATCGACCAGCCGCTGAAACAATTGGAGTAGCATTGTGACGTCATCGAAATGCAGTCCGGTGGTCGGCTCATCGAAAATGAACAAATTTCCAATCGTTTCTCCATTTCGGCGTTGAGCGTTGGAGGTTGAGGGCTGGACGTTTTCGCTCTGAGCCAGATGCCCAACTAATTTTAGCCGCTGCGATTCGCCGCCAGAAAGCGTGTTGAGCGGTTGACCCAATTGAAGATAACCCAGCCCGACTTCCTCAAGCACTTTGAGCCCCCTGGAAATCTGTATACTTGGTTCGACCCTCACCTGGCGTTTCGCCTCCGCCTCCCACGGAATCGCGACTCGGGAGGAGCGCTGAGAGGATTGAGGTGAGGGTGGCTGGTTGGTTTTTTGTTCGCCGATCTGCGCAAAGAATTCGATCGCTTCGCTGACTGTTAACTCAAGAACATCATGAATCGATTTGTTCTGCACACGAACTTTCAAGACGTGCGGCTGGAAACGTTTGCCTTCGCATTCAGCGCAGCGCACGAAAAGATCGCTCAAAAATTGCATCTCGATCTTTTCGTAACCCGTGCCTGAGCAACGCTCGCAACGCCCACTGCCGGAGTTGAAGGAAAACGCACCTGCGGTCAGCCCCTGGGCCATCCCTTCCGGTTGCGCAGCAAACAGTTCGCGGACGCGATCAAACAGGCCGAGATAAAGAATCGGAGTCGACCGCGGGGTGCGCGCCAGCGGCGCCTGGTCGACCATCACTACGTCGGCAATTCGATTCGCCCCGATCACCGATTTACACGCACCCGACTCCCCTGCCGAGCCGTAGCTTTGCGAAGGCGGGTGATCTGACGATTGTCCTCTGGCACGCAACAAATTCCTGTAAAGCACATCAATGAGCGTGGACTTGCCGGATCCGGAAACGCCGGTCACGCACGCGAACACCCCCAACGGTAGATCGACCTCAATGTTTTTGAGATTGTGCTGTCGCGCGCCGGCGATCTTGATCAATGATGTCCATATTCGCCGAGATTTCGGCACCGGAATGGACTTCCTCCCGGTGAGGTAATCACGCGTTAGGGATCGGGTAGCGCGCGCGTCTCGCGCGTTGGTTTCGGCGTCGCGCCGAAACAAGCTTTCCACAGATCTTTCAACCGAGCCTGATGACGCGCTGCGGAAAGTTCGCAATGGCGGGACGCCGTCGCCAGCACGCGAGACGCAGGCGCTACCCAGATTCACGGAATCTCGCGCAAGAAAGTCATTGAGCGGCCCATTCCACACCAATTCGCCGCCGTCTTCACCGCGGCCCGGACCGAGATCGATCAAATTGTCTGCGGCGCGAATGATTTGTTCCTCATGCTCGACTACCAGCAGCGTGTTGCCTTTATCGCGCAAGTTGCGCATCACGCGCACGAGCTGCCCGACATCGCGCGGGTGCAACCCGATGCTCGGTTCGTCCATGACAAACAGCGTGTTCACGAGCGATGCGCCGAGACACGTCGTCAGGTTCACCCGCTGGACTTCACCACCGCTCAACGTGCGCGTCGATCGATCGAGCGTAAGATAACCGACGCCTACCTCACAGAGATAGTTCAGGCGCGCGCAGATTTCGTTACGCAACATCTGAGCAGTTTTGTTAGGAGCAGGAATGTCGACGTTGCGCAGAAAATCACGTGCCTCGGAAACCGGAAGCGCCTGAAAGTCGGGAAGCGTTAAAGTAGCGCATGCCTCTGGTCCGCCAGTCGGACGGACTCGTCCTGTGGCGAGCTTGCGATTCCTTCCACTAGCAACCGGGACGGTCGCGCTACATTTGTAATTCAACGCTTCCGGCTGGTAGCGCCCACGCTTACAGCTGGGACAGGTGATGTAAGCGCGATAGCGGCTGAGCAAGACGCGCACATGCATCTTGTAGGTCTTGCTCTCGAGCCAGCGAAAAAAGCCGCGGACGCCGTACCACCGATCGTGTTCGTAGTCTTCCTCGGTGTAATCGCCCGATCGCTTTTCGCCATCGATCACAAAATCCTGGTCGGCCTTGGGTAATTCCTCAAACGGCACGTTGGTGTCGATATCCTCGCGCGCACACGCTCGAAGCAAATCCTTCTGCGATTCTCCAAATTCGGCGCCGCGAAAAACGCGCACCACGCCTTGTTTGATGCTCCGCGTTCGATCCGGAATCGCCTTGTTTAGATCGATTGAAATGGTGCGACCGAAGCCGCGACATTCCGGACAAGCGCCGAGTGGATTATTAAAGCTCAAAAGCCCGGGCGTCGGCGGGCGAATGTCCAGGTCACAATAGGCGCAGTGCCAGCCGGTGGAGAAGGGGATTGCTGTAGTGGCGGCCGTGGCGGCCGCGTTTTTGGATTTCGCAGGCGACACGCCTGCCTCCACAGGAATTACGTTCACCTTGCCTTTTCCAAATCGCAGTGCCGTTTCGATTGCTTCAACTAATCGGGCGCGATTTTCTTCAGTGACCGCGACGCGATCCTGGATCACCTGCACCCGCGCACCGAGGCGGTTAATTTTTGGATCGACATCCACTCGCACCACCTGGTTGTCGATCCAAACACGCAGGTACCCCTGCTGCTGGAGAAAATCGAAAAACGCACGCGGTGCGGTCTTTGGCGGAACGGCAACCCAAAACGTAATGAGAACAACGTTCTCGTCATTCCGACCGGAGCGCAGCGAAGTGGAGGAATCCCGTGGAATTACCGATCGGTTTCGCGACGGGGTTTCTCGACTTCGCTCGAAATGACAGATGACCTGGTCGGCAATCGACTGCGCGGTCTCGGGGCAAATTTCGCGACCACAATTCGGGCAGAAAGCTTTCGCGACATGCGGCCAGAACAATTTCAAATAATCGTTGATCTCCGTCATGGTGCCGACAGTCGAACGGGAGCTCTTGACGGGGTTGGCCTGCTCGATGGCGATCGCCGGGGGAATGCCGCGAATGTCGTCCACGCGCGGTTTGTCCATGCGGTCGAGGAACTGCCGCATGTAAGGGCTGAACGTCTCGACGTAACGACGCTGGCCTTCGGCGTAAATGGTCTCGAACGCCAGGCTCGACTTGCCGCTGCCACTCGGGCCGGTGACGACTGTCAGCTTTCCCAGCGGAAGGTCGAGATCGATACCTTTAAGGTTGTTTTGTCGCGCTCCACGAATTTCGACGCAATCATTCCGCGCTGGCGCGGCAAGGCCTTGTTTTCTCCCGATTTTCGAACCCACCGGAAATATTCGCTGCCAGTCAAGCGGTTCGCAAATTCTATAGCCGCTTCGCTGCGTGAAGCGCTTTGGCGTGGGCAGCACGCGCGCGCTGCGTCGCCCACAGGGCGACGGCTACAGTCACGCGCATTCTTTGAAGCGGGTGGCGAGCTTTTCGCGTTGCTGCAGCAATTCCTTCGGCACGACGCCGCCTAACGAGTCGAAGAACTCCTTGTGCGCAGCGATCTCTTTTTGCCATTCCTCATGATCGATGCAGAGAAGTTCGGCAACGGATTTGTGATCAATATCCAGTCCTGCCAGCTCAAGGTCGTGCGGGCTGGGCAACCACCCGATGGGTGATTCGAGCGCGGACGCTTTCTGGTTTTCTTCGCAGCGATCAATAATCCATTTTAGCACGCGCATGTTTTCACCAAAGCCCGGCCAGAGGAATTTTCCGTCGGGACCTTTGCGAAACCAGTTCACGCTAAAAATCTGCGGCGGATTAGTGAGTTTTTTTCCAATATCGAGCCAGTGCTGGAAATAATAACCGATGTTGTATCCGCAGAATGGCAACATCGCCATCGGGTCGCGTCGGACCTTACCCACTGCGCCGGTGGCGGCGGCGGTTGTTTCCGAAGCCATCGTTGCGCCGAGGTAGACACCGTGAGCCCAATCGAACGCCTGATAAACCAGCGGCGCCGTGTCGCTGCGACGTCCGCCGAAAATGATCGCGCTGATTGGCACTCCTTCGCCTTTTTCGACATCGGGATCGAGCGCTAGGTTGTTCCGCATCGGCGTCGTAAACCGGCTGTTTGGATGCGCAGCTTTTTCTTTTGAATTCAGTGTCCAGTCATTCCCCCGCCAATCAATCGCGTGCGCAGGCGGGTCGCCGTCTTTCCCCTCCCACCAGACGTCATCGTCATCAGTGAGCGCGACGTTCGTGTAAAGCGTGTCATGCTCGATCGATCGCATCGCGTTTGGATTTGACTTGTAGCTCGTGCCGGGCACGACGCCGAAATACCCGTTCTCCGGATTAATGGCGTGCAGCCGGCCATTGCGAATCTGCATCCAGGCGATGTCGTCACCAACGGTCGTCACCTTCCAACCTTTGAAATGTTCGGGCGGAATGAGCATGGCGAAATTTGTTTTGCCGCACGCGCTCGGAAATGCGGCGGCCACGTAATGTTTTTTGCCCTCAGGGGATTCCACGCCAAGGATCAACATATGCTCGGCGAGCCAGCCTTGTTTGCGCGCCAGGTACGAACCGATGCGCAAGGCGAGACATTTTTTACTAAGTAAAACGTTGCCGCCGTAACCGGAGCCGACGGAGATGATCGCGTTGTCCTGTGGAAAATGACAGATGAAGCGGCGCTCTGGACTAATATCCAGCAGCGAATGTACGCCACGATTCCACTCCGCGTTTGGATCGTTGCCAAGTCGTTTCAGTGCGATCTCGCCCATGCGCGTCATGATCCGCATGTTGAGTACGACATATTGTGAATCGGTGATCTCGAAGCCGACTTTGGTCAGGGGTGAATCCGGCGGGCCCATGATGTAGGGGATCACAAATAGGGTGCGCCCGCGCATCCCGCCTTTCAAAAGACCGCGGAGTTTCGTGTACGTTTCTCCCGGCTCAGACCAATTGTTGGTCGGGCCGGCTTCTTCTTTCGTCGCTGTGCAGACAAACGTAAATTGCTCGACCCGGGCAACGTCATTCGGATCGGAGCGATGCAAATATGACCGCGGAACCTTCTTCTGGTTCAGCTCGATCAGAACGTTTTGCTTAAGCGATTCAGCGATCAGGAACTCGTTCTCCCGCTCCGAGCCATCGCACCAGAAAATATTTTCAGGTTGTGTGAGACCCGCGATTTCGTCCACCCAATCCAGCACGGCTTGATTGGCCGGCTTTGTGTCACCGATCCCATTCGGCGGGAATATGGCTGGCGCGACATTTTTCATAAAAGAAGAATCTCCATCTTACCCACGAACCGATAGCTTCGCCACGTTGAATCGTTGAAACCGTTGAAGCATTTCACGATGTATCAATCTAACGATTTAACGAATGATGAATCACGCTTGCGCAGACACAGTGCGCAGCATTAATTGAAAGCATGTTCGGGGTTACCACGTCCGATGATTATCGGCCGGTCGCGTGGATGGGTCGCTATCCAGTCGATGTGACCACAATGCTGGTAGGCTCGCACGTCGCAATGGCGATTGTCGCTGCCCTTCTCTATGCGGCCGGCGCAAGTTCCGTTTTGACGTACTTGCAACTTGATAGCGCTGCGGTGTGGTCCGGCGGGCAAGTCTGGCGGATTGTCACCTACGCATTCGTGCACTGGCCTTCGTCCCTGCTTTGGTTGGCGATCGAGATGTATTTGTTGTTTGTGTTCGGCCGAGAAGTGGAACGGTTTATCGGCCGGCGCGCGTATATCGTGCTGTATCTTATTTTGCTGGTCACAC
Organism: Verrucomicrobiota bacterium; assembly: GCA_003218475.1. Taxonomy (GTDB): domain Bacteria; phylum Verrucomicrobiota; class Verrucomicrobiia; order Chthoniobacterales; family UBA10450; genus Udaeobacter. The sequence continues at coordinate 17,658 of QHNR01000008.1, forward strand.
CGGCGCTGCTGCTGACCATTTGGGGACTCTGGCAACGTTCTGCTATCGACGAGGGTTCGCGTGCGTTGCACTTTGGAATTTTTGTTGCTTTCGCAACCATCTATCCACGTGCCGAGTTATTCCTGCGGATCATGGCTAAATGGGTAGCCCTCATTCTTGCAGCCGTGTACACGCTTCAACTGCTTGCCTATCATGCCTGGAGCGATCTGGTCGTCGTCTGGACAAGTATTGGCGCGGCGTTCCTTTTCATAGAATGGAGCGGCGCAGGGCCGGAGCTTGCCTGGTGGGATGCCCTGAAAACGCGCTTTGCTCCAAAGCCGAAATATCGGGTTGTACCAAAAATGCGACCAACACGTCCTGCGGAGTCGGACGATGTTTATACGTCGATCGATCCAATTCTCGATAAAATTTCAAAATTCGGGATTGGAAGTTTAACGGCGAGCGAGCGCCGGCAATTGAATCGCGAGCGCGAGCGGCTGCTAAAAAAAGTGGACTGATCCTGTAGCGGCAGCCGTGTCGGCTGCTGTGTGTCTGGAATCGCAGGCGGCACGCCTGCCTCTAAAGTCTTCGGCTTAACCGAGCCGAGCCTCGATGATCTCGCACAAAACGTGGAGCAAAAGCTGATGTGCTTCCTGAATCCGCGCAGTTGAATCGCTCGAGACCAAAAGATCGACATCGGCAATTCCAATGGTCGGTCCGCCATCACGACCTAGAAAGGCGATCGTTTTCAACTTGCGCGCTTTCGCTTCCTCCATTGCACGCACGATATTTTTCGATTTGCCCGAAGTGGTCAGGCAAATGAGCACGTCTTCCGCTTGACCAAACGCAGCCACCTGGCGTGCGAAAATTTCATCGAACCCATAATCATTCGCAGCCGCGGTGAGAAGTCCGCCATCGCTCGCAAGGCAAATCGCCGGATGCGCGCGGCGGTCCTTGGCGAAACGCACTACGAGCTCGGTCGCGAAATGCGCCGCATCAGTCGCGCTTCCACCATTCCCGCACACAAGCAATTTGTTTCCGGCGCGCAAACATTGCTCGATCAAATCGCTCGCCTTTTCGACCTGCCCTTCAAGATCGGCAAGCGACTGCAGAGTCTTGGTTGCAGCCGCAATCGCGTTGTGGAGTTGAGGAGCATCAGACATGGTTTCGGCGCCTGCTTGGAATTAATGGCCGTTGATACAGCTTTTCTGCGCGTGAAGCAAAACGAATGATCGCGGCCCGCAAATAGTAGCCTAAACCGCTGCTGGATTTTGCTCTTGTCTGACGTTTCGCAAATCAATAAATGGTGCGCGGTAGAGGGTTCGAACCTCTGACCCCTACCGTGTCAAGGTAGTGCTCTACCACTGAGCTAACCGCGCATGAATCAGAAGTGATAAGTGATCGGTGATCAGTGATCAGTCAAGACCACCTCGTGGAGAGCGCGCGGACAACCCCGGCGCGCTTACTTGTGTATTTGCATCAGACGGCTGTAGCCGCGGCACTGGCCAGTCCATTACCGATGTAAAGGCGCCTTAAAGCTGACGTGCCACAGTGGCGTGGTACACGATGTTGTTTGCTACTCATCACTGGACAAATTGGGGCGTCGCTACGACTATTCGCTTCCCGTGAGCGCACTATTTTTTAAGCGATTCCTGAAGCGTCCATTTCAGATCGCCTCGATTGTCCCAAGCTCGAAAGCGCTGGTGGAACGTGTGGCTAATAAGATTGATTTCAGCCAACGACGGGTGATAGCCGAGTACGGTCCGGGTGAAGGCGTGCACTCTCGCGAGATCGCGCGACGCATGACCGCGGATTCGCATTTGCTGCTGTTTGAGCTCGATGGCGCGTTCGCGCGCGATTTGACGCGCCAATTCGCAGACGATCCGCGCGTACATGTCATTCATGGCGACGCTTCCACGTTACCCAATGAGCTGAAGCGGCGCGGTTTCCCCGAGTGCAATTACATCCTTTCGGGTATTCCATTCAGCATTCTCCCGATCGAGAAGAAACGGGCGCTCCTTCAGAAAACCTATGACGCTCTCACGCTGAACGGCGCTTTCATCATTTACCAGGTAACCAACGAATTGAAGCAGCACGCGACGCTTTTCGAGCATGGCGAATCGGAATATTTCCTGCAAAACATCCCGCCGATGTTCATTACTGTTTTTCACAAAACGCCATCGCCACATCGCCGCGGCCGACGCACCGCGAAGCCGAAAAGTGTGTCTGGACTGGTTGGCGTTGGAATAGACAGTTCCGCATGACAGACAGGCCGACGCGCATCGAAAAGGATTCGATGGGCGAGATGTCGCTTCCGGCGAATGCGCTCCATGGCGCATCCACGCACCGCGCAGTGCTCAATTTTCCGGTGAGCGGCTATCGGTTTTCGCGGCCGTTTATTCGCGCTTTAGGTCTGATCAAGGAGGCAGCTGCCCAGGCGAATCATGATCTGGGATTGCTCGACGCCGAGCGCGCGGCGTTGATCTCGCAGGCAGCCGAAGAAGTCGCAGAAGGAAAACTCGACGACCATTTCCCGCTCGACATTTTTCAGACCGGCTCGGGCACAAGCACGAACACAAACGCGAACGAAGTAATCGCAAACAGGTCCGCGCAGCTTGCCGGCAAGCCAATCGGGTCACGCGAGCATGTTCATCCGAACGATCACGTTAACATGGGACAATCGAGCAACGACGTAATTCCCTCGGCGATACACATCAGCGCGGCCGAAGAGTTAAAGAATCGTCTGATCCCGGCGCTGGAAAAATTGCACGGCGCGCTCGAAGCCAAGGCGAAAGAATTCTGGGACATCATCAAGATCGGCCGGACACATTTAATGGATGCGACGCCGGTCCGGCTCGGCCAAGAATTTTCCGGGTACGCCCAGCAGGTTGCTTACGCGAAGGCGCGCGCAGAAAAATCGATCGAAGCTTTGCGTGAACTGGCGCTCGGCGGCACGGCTGTCGGCACAGGTTTGAATCGGCATGTCGATCTTCCTAAGAAAATACTGCAGCATCTCGAACAACGCACCGGCATCGCGTTTTACGAGGCAAAAAATCATTTCGAAGCCCAGGGCGGAAAGGATGCAGTTGTCGAAGCGAGCGGTCACCTAAAGACGATCGCGGTGAGTCTGTTTAAGATCGCGAACGACATTCGCTGGCTCAGCAGCGGGCCGCGCTGCGGCATCGGCGAGATCCGGCTTCCCGCTACGCAACCTGGCAGCTCCATCATGCCAGGCAAAGTGAATCCCGTGATGTCCGAATCGGTGATGATGGTGTGCGCGCAAGTGATTGGCAACGACACGACCATCACCTGGGCAGGCGCGAATGGGAATTTCGAGCTCAACGTGATGATGCCGGTGATGGCACACAATCTTCTCGAATCGATCCGATTGCTGGCGAACGTCGTCGACGTTTTCTGCGAGAAATGCGTGCGCGGGATCGTGGCAAACGAAGAGCGCTGCCGCGAGTTAGTAGAACTCTCCATGGCGATGGTGACCAGCCTCACCCCCAAAATCGGTTATGATCGGGCTGCTGAAATTGCAAAGGAGAGCGCCAAGACCGGACGGACAGTTCGCGAAATTGCCCGCGAGAAAAAGGTTTTGCCGGAGAAAGAACTCGAGCGCGCGCTGGACCCGATCAAAATGACTGAGCCGGGCGGAACGGACGAGAGCTGATTGAGCTCAATGGAGTAGTGGAGTGTTGGGCATCGGGGGCTTCATCGAAATGGATAGCAATGACAAAGCACCGATGAGGAAACGAGCAGAGTTCGGGTTTCGTCATTCGTCATTAATTCGGATTTCGACATTCGGATTTCGTCATTAGGCTGCCCTATGGTTGCCAAACTCGAAGGGCCTCAATTTTCAGGTGGCGCAAACATTGCCATCAAATGTCCCAGCCACACGTACGAGCAGACGATTGCTTTTTATCGGGACACGCTCGGTCTGCCTTTGATCGAGGAAGAAAAGGACGGCTGCATTTTCCAGTTCGGCCCGAACCGGCTTTGGATCGACAGCGTCCCAAACCTAAGTCATCCCGATATCTGGCTGGAACTGGAAACCAACGACACCGAAGCAGCCGCCGCGTTTCTGAAAGTGCACGGCGTCACGCGGCGCGATGAGGTCGAGCAACTGCGCGAGGATTTCAACGGCTTCTTTCTCTCCGCGCCAAACGGCGTGATCCATCTCGTTGTCGGTCCGGAGTAGGTCTAACGGAAGCTGGATTAAATTTTTAGCCGGCGAATCGCACCAGGCACGCAAATTGGCAAGAATCGCGACCATCGAAGAGGCTCGCCCATCTGTCATGTTGAGCGGAGCGAAACATCCAGCTACTTCAACTGATTACGGATGCTGGTTTGGCTGCGAAAACAATTAAGGTTTGAAGTAGCTGGATTCGTCGCTCCGCTCAGAATGACAAAGGTGCGGTACTACGCTTGAACGCTTCAGCCCTTCAGCGCTTAACGCGGTCCGCGCCAGCGTCCCACCCACGTGCTCCAGCCATAAAACCCCAAGGATTCCAGCCAACCCGCCTCGACTAAAGCATCAACGTCGGCGCGGCTTGGAGTGATCTTTTCGTTTGAATCGGCTCCATAATAATCGTCGATGACCATCCAACAATCGTCGGCGAATCTGTCGCGGTAACACTCGATGTCGCGACGTTTGGCGGCGTCGGCATCGAGGATTAAAAGCCCAATTTTGTCTGCGCCCAGCGTTCCATGGACTGCACGGATGGTTGCTGCATCAAACGAACGACCCTTGATGAGGCTAACTATTTTCGATACGCGCTGCCGGGCGAGATTTCGCTCCAAATCGCGCAGGATATTGCGCGTGCCAAGCCGCTTGTGTTTCACGCTCCCGCCAGGTTCGATCGCAATCAGTTTTTTGTTGTCACCTGAATCACGCACGCCGAACGCCGCGGCAATGGTGGCGCCGCCAAGGAATGCGCCGATTTCGAGAATATTTCCGGAGCAAATTTTTGCGAAGTGATAAATGAGAATCAGCACGTCCAGATGCAACATGGAATATTTGTCGCGAATTTTTAACAACTCCGAGTGAATGGGCTCGTGCCGATACTGCATCAGGGTATGCATCAGGCTCAGGCTGTCGTTGTAGCCACGCGCCTGTGGCGGGTCCACGTTGGACGCGCTTTCTACCGAGACCGGACGGCCCGCAGGGCCGGGTCTACAACGCGCAGGACAATGTTGGCCTAGCATGACGAGATCGCGGTGCACGCCATCGAGTTGCGCGACACCCGGCAAAAATGCCCAGCGCTCGAAACCGAGACGCTCAAATAAGTTCAAACTCGGCTTGTTGTGCCCGAAGATCAGGCCGACTAGCGCTGTGATTCCCAGCGATGGTGCGCGGGTGATCGCGTGTTGCAACAATCGCTGCCCCACGCTGCGACCCCGAAAATTCTCATCGACATAAACGCTGATCTCCGCTGTGCCGCGATAGGCACAGCGCGGGAGGAATCTCTTGAAATCAAGCCAGCCAATAACGCGGCCATCCGACTCCGCGACCCAGAACGGATATTGCTCTGGCGAATGTTCCCGGAACCACTGCAAACGCGCTTCGACCGTGGTCGGCTCGAGCTCCGCTGTCACCATGCGCGTCGGCACAGTGGCGTTGTAAATCTGGATAATCGCCGGCAGGTCGGCCTCAACAGCATCGCGGATAATCAGATTCACGGTTTCCGTTTCTTGTGCGGACTTCGGGTTGCTACGGGTGAACTCGTCGGCGTCAGCGTCGAACCAATCGGCGTGCTTGCTGCTGGACTTGTGACGGGAAATGCAAACGTCGGCGACGGTAAAGCAGATCCTGTCGGGGACGCCGTTGACGGTGTCCCACTCGGAGACGACGAAGGACTCGGCGTTGGGCTGGGAGTCGGCGACGGCGGGATAATATTTTCCCAGTGATACAACGGTACGGTTGCGCCGCCGATCTCTTTAACCAATGCTTCGCAACGGGCCTGAAGTTTTTCAAGATCCGGCGGGCCAACTGACTTCTCTGCCGTTCCAGGAAACATGATGTACGTCACCTTGAGATCGCTCACGGGCCGATTGTAAGGAGTCGAAAGTGTATTGATCTGTTTTGCGATGCGCAGTGACGCCTCTCCGACTTTATCGTTCGGTCCGACGTCACCGACGATGGCCGGATAAATCGAATCTCCGAAAACGACTAGCGCATAGTCTCCGGGCTTAACCGGGTCACCACCGTGTGTAAAGGCGCCAGGCACCACGATAAAAGGGTCGGTGGCGCCGATTAGAAAGCTATACTTTTTCAGTGTGCCGGCTTCAGCACGCAATTCTGCGACTGCATTGCCCAACTCGCGTTTGCGCGCAGGAGTGGTAGTTGCAAGCGCGTATTCATCTTCTGCGCGTTTCAATCGCTCTTCGGTCGCCGCCAGATATGGATTTGGGGCAGCCGCTTTCTTTGGCCAGCGATAACTCGTGGACGGCTTGAAATTGGCCGGCGCGCCAGTCCCAACGGGCATTCGATCCGCATCGGAGCCGTCAGCATCCACATCCATGTCCGCCTGGAGCAGGAGCGCTTTTCGGTGCGTCTGGGGATGCTGTATCTGCAGGACAGTTTGGCAGTCGAAAAAGTTATGCCGTGACAGAAGCAGATCGAGGCGGGCGAGGTTTTGGCGTAGCATTCTAACTTTTGAATCGTAAAGCTGAGCGTAAAGTGGCGAAACCGGATCGGCTGGTAACATCGACGCCAAACCCGGCAATAACGTCGGTAAATGCGGATTGATTTTCGCCAGCTCCTCAATGGTTTTGTTCGCCGAAGGCACGCGTGCCTGCAGTCTTAGATCGAGCGCGTAACTGTCCGGCTGGGTGCGCTCCGTAGCGGCATCGGCGCCCGGAATCGTCTCGACTGTGGAGTGGAGTGTGATCCCGTTGAACAGCTTGCCCGTGTCCAATTTTCCACTAATCACAGGCGGCCGGGTCGGTGTCGGTTCCGGTGTTGGCGTAGCAGCTATTTCAACAGGCGCTAAGCGTTGCAGTCGCTCGAGCGAAATCCACCGGTAAACAATAGCGGCGAAAAGGGCGCCGAATATGACTAGCACAAGCCGCCGCCACGTCCGAAGGCGAATTCTTCCCACGCGATTACTTTTTTACCCAGGCGACGATGACCGC
>QHNR01000078.1 GCA_003218475.1 Verrucomicrobiota bacterium
AGGTCGTTCCATTGGGGCCATTGAGCGGATTACCGTTTTTATCAAAAATCTTGATCGAGCTATTGACCGACTGGACATAATGATTCGGGCCGACATCGCCATCGGTGTCAGGTGGCAAACAGAGACAACCACTCTGGCTTGAGTTCATCCCATCGAAAGTCAGCAGCGGCGCAGGCATCGTCGGCGTGGGCGGTGCGATTTGCTTCACCAACGTCTCGAACCGCGGATAATCGGATTGATTGGTCGGGCTTGGAATTTCCGGGTGCGGATAACGCGTCAGCCGCTTCTCTTCGATCTCCGCGTTTGGAGCAACGTAAGGGAGACTGCGCAAATCGTTGTTTTGAATGAGAGGCCCGACCAATTGTACAACGTCGGGCGTCTGCGTACCGGGAGCGTCCTGTGCGCCCACGGAGCGATTGCTTTGTTGAGTCGGCCTTGCGCTCTTTGTTTGGGCGAACAGCGCCACAGCGAGAGCACCAAGGCAAAAGATCGCAGCAATTAAAACGCGAAGATTAAAGAAGGCAGATTGTGAAGTGGATTTTTTTTTCATGGTGGAGGTTTATTGGGGTGTGCGATTCTTGCGTTAAACGCCCGAAGAATCAAGAGCTTGTTGGTATGCCGCGCGTAATTGGGCCGGTTCGGCTACGAAAAGAGTTGTGCTGCCGACCCCAGCTTATGAGATGCGCTACGGCTGCGACGTACCAACCAGACCTTTGGCCGGCGGCCCATCGTAGCCGTGATTGACTGGATCGATGCGGCGCATCGGTTTCTCGCGGGCCTGTTCTTCGATGACGTGCGCGACCAGTCCGGGCGTGCGCGCGATCATGAAAATGCCATTGAACGCCGCGGGGTCCATTCCCAGATCGGCGAGGATTGCGCCGATGGCGCCGTCCACATTAACAGGGAGCGATTTTTTCGCGTCTGCGAATGCTTTCTGGACTGCTCGCGCGGCTTGCATGTGCACGCCGTCCACGCCGGCTTCGCGCGCGAGTTCGAACAGTCGCGCTGTGCGCGGATCTTTGGTGTGCAAGCGATGACCGAAGCCAGGCATGCGTTCACCAGCTTCCGCCATGGCCGCGAGCGTGCGCGTTGCGGCTTCATCAATTGAAATCGATTCACGTGCGGCGCGAGCGGCGATTGCTTTCAGTTGGCGCGCGCAATCTTCAATGGCCCCGCCGTGATGTCGATTGATTGACATAATGCCGGCGGCAACTGACGCGCTCAACGACGCGCCGGTAGACGCTACCGTCCGCGCAGCCAACGCGCTGGGAGGTGTCGCGCCGTGATCAATTGAGGAGACCAGAATCGCGTCCATCAAACGTGCGACAGCCGGCGGTGGCAATTCGCCCTGCAAAACTAAATAAACCGCTGCGCCAACTGAAACGCGCCCCATGAGCTCGGCGATGTCGTATCCGCGCACCGCTACTTTGTTGGGCTGAACGCGTGTGATGGCAGTATTCCAGACTGCATTCTTGTCAGTTTCACTCATCAGACTTTCTCCTTTTATTTTCTTGAGAATCTCCACGACCGCCTCCGGCAGTTCGCCAAACGCATCAACCACGGAGGCGCCGGCTTCGCGCAACGCTTTCACTTTCCCAGCATGCGTGCCCCGACCACCCTCGATGATCGCGCCCGCGTGACTGAAGCGCGTGCCTTCGCGAGCAGCCTTGCCGCCAATATACGCGATTACCGGCTTCGTGATTTTCCGGTCGATAATGAGTTGTGCGAGTTCTTCTTCCTGTGACGAACCGATTTCCCCAAAGATCACGATTGCTTCCGTGAACGGATCAGTCTCAAACATCAGCGCCGCGTCGGGGAGAGGAATTCCAATCACCGCGTCGCCGCCGATGTGGACAATTGTCGAAATCCGCACGCCCGCTTGCCCAAGGTAGTAACCCGTGCTCGAAGCCATTCCGCCGGAGCGGCTGATCACGCCCACGCCTTTCGGAATGCCCGGCTTGAACCATTGTCGAGCGCTCTCCGCGCGGCCGCCGATCATACCGATCACACCTTTGCCCGGGCTCAACGCCCCGAGCGTGTTCGGTCCTAGAAACATCGCGCCCTTTGCTTTCGCTGCCGCCCCGATTTCCATCGCGTCCCATACCGGCACGCGATCGGGGACCAACACGGTCAGTTTGATTCCTGCATCAATCGCGGAAATGGCTGCATCCTTTACACCGGCCGCGGGCACGAAAAGCACGGAGATGTCGATTTCCCCTAACGAATCCACCGCTTCCTGCGGTGTGTTAAACACTGGAACGCCGAGCACGGTCTGTCCCCCTTTGCCCGGGGTTACGCCAGCGACCACGTTCGTTCCGTAATCGCGCATCAGCCGCGTGCGCGCCCGGCCTTCCCGTCCCGTGACGCCTTGCACCACCACGCGCTTTTTCTCGTCAATTAAAATCGCCATCGAGGGTTCATGTTGATGAAATCAGGTTGTTCTGGAAGCAGGCTCGGAGTCTCATAGAGCGAGGACGGACCTACGATTGCGATAGCCACGCCGCGGAGAACGCAAATTTAGACGGGAGTCAACTCCGCCCGCGCGAGCGCAGCTTCGAAAACCGAGAGAAGCTGTTTTTTTTGATCGGCAACGGGCTGCTCGGGATTCAATTTTCTCTCCAGCGATAATCCAGATTTTGGCTCCGTCAGGCGAAGCAATCGCTGGCCACCTTTAAGTTTGACCAGCTCCATTTGGATCTTTTCGCGCTCGATCATTGCTTCAATGTTCGTTGAAACCGTAGGATTTCAACATGCGGTTCAAGTTCTCAACAGATGCAACACCAAACTCTTTATGTGCTGAATGTGCAGCGCGCTCAAAATCGCCCTCATTGAAGTCAATCACGGCTGATGGTGGATTGAGGCGACTGCCGCAGCTTCGAGAATTTCGTGATAGAGCGTAACGGACTGCTCCTCCTCAGGTAGGTCCGATTTGATCGTGATCTCGAACGTTCTTCCTACAATTCGCGTCCGCGCGATCGCCTCACGCCCCAACGCATCGCGCAGCGGGCCAGCGGCGGTTCAATGCGAAGGACGATAAAGCCACCTCTCAATGGAAGTTCTCAAATGAGCGGAAGTCAATCATGCTCCGGATGAGAAACATGATGGATTCCTCACGGCAAGAATTATTGTGGGGACTCCGCTAGCTGCTGCGTGCCAGTAACTCGTCCAGTCCGGGAATATGGAGCTCTAGATAGAAACCTTCGATTCCGGCGAGCCGGCATTCGACATCGCAGGCAAGCAACTCGGAATCTTTGGTGGCGAATTCTTCGGTCGGCAATGCTGCCGCGGGAGCGCCTTCGCGATCGACGATCAATCCGCCCGAGTGCGTTTCGACTACGGGGCGAATCTTTGGCCATTGTGCAGTATCGATCCAGACACGGCCGTTTTTTACAGGTAGCGTTGTGCCTGATCGATTTTTGACAAACTTCGGCACCAGCGGTAGGCGCGGTTGCCATTTGGCGCCCTTTCCTTCAGCGACCAGCTCCGCAAAGCGCGCGGCGATCATAGCCGGCGTATCAGCCTTGCGATAACCTTCGACCGGCACGCGAAGCAGCTTTGACATCCGTCGCAAAATGTCCACTGCGCGGTCTTCGGTGTTGCCTCCTAAACGAATGACCGCGGGAATATCGAGATCGAGTTCCCAAAATGCCTTGGCCAGCCCGTATGCAGACCAATATTGTTCCTGGCTTGCGACGCCGGAGCCGGAACCGAAATAGCCGACCAGATCCGGCTGCGCCAAAATGATTCGCGCAGCGCGATATACTTTCGAGGCGGACGGATTGCCGCTTGTGTCGGTGAAATTCGCAATCGTAAATCCGGCGTTCACGATCGCATCCATCGACATCATCGAGCCGCCGCCGCCTGCGCCGTGAAAACCAACCAAACCTTTTGATTCTTTTGGCGCGGCAGTTGCCAACTGCGCGAAATAAAATGTGCCGCGATGATCGCTTTGTTCGACGGCATAGGCGACGCGCTCCAGAGGCGTTGGCGGATGATCGAATTCGCGTGCGATTTCGATTCCAAGTTCAGGGTGACGCGCCACCGCGTAATCATCAATCGTGATCCGGCAATCGGCCGCGACGAACTCACCGCTTTTGCTCAATACCAGCGGGTTGATTTCCAGCGAGCGCGCTTCCACGCTGCGCGCGGCAGCGAATAATTTTCGAATCGAGTCACCTAACTGCTTCACGTGCTTCTGCGAAATGCCGCACGCGGCAACAGCTTCGGTCGCGGCTGAATCCAGAGGCCCTTGATTCACATCGCAAGGAATTCTTCGCGTTGCAGCGGCGCGCTCTTCAATACCTGTGCCGCCGCCGGCGGCGAAAATGATCATCGGCGCGCGAGCGGCGTCATCGATTGCGAACGAAAGAAAAAATTCGCGATCGATGTCGATCTTCTCTTCAACGAGCACAGCTTCGACTGGAAACTGTCCCACTTTCATCGATAGCATCCGTTCGGCGTGCGCTCGCACATCGTCAGCGCTTTTGGCGAAGACGACTCCGCCAATCTCAGCGCGGCCGGTAGTCCACGCTTGGATCTTGATGACAACTTCGCCGCCGAATTCCTTTGCTATTGCGACAGCTTCTTCAGCAGATGAAGCCGTGCGGCCGCGCGGAACCTTAAATCCGTTCGCAGCAAGAATGGCTTTGCCTTGATATTCGTGCAGACGCGCCATGGCCTAGGAGCGTAACGAAATTTTCGGGTAGCGCACGCGTCTCGCGTGCTGGGGAGCACAGGCTGCTAGCCTGTAGTTGCCGGCAGCCCTGCCGGCAACATCTTTGGGCATGCAATTCTCAGTCCACGTCAATTTCCCGGTCTCGGCAAGCTGCCGAGACCTGCAGGCTGGCAGCCTGCGCTCCCCAGCACTGAGACGCGCAGACTTCACACCTATCTCTACCCGCCGACAGCCTGATAATGGCCGAGGCCGCGTTTCCACATCGCTTTTGCCCAGGCACACGTGAGTAAGAGCCAGCCAGTTTGGATCGCCAGCGCCTGCACGAGGTCGGCTCCTTTTAATCGGCCGAGAAAGATTGCGACCGGGCAAAACAACTCATAGTAAAACGGCAGCCACTTCATCACGGCTTGGACCGCGGCGGGCATGATGTCGATCGGAAACATCTGGCCGCCTAGGAAATATTCGAATGAATAAACGATGAATACGATAGTGGTGATCTCCAAAATCCAGAACGCGAACATGGCCAGGCTGTAAGTGATGAAGAATTGAATGAATGCCGCCATCAAGATCGACACTGCGGTAAGCAGGTAGACCAATGGGTCGGCCGGCAGCACGATGTAATCCCTGAAATAAACAAAGATCAGCGCGATTGGCGGAAGAGTGACGAATGCGTAAACGAGGCGGCCACTCAAAAAAATGCTGAACCGGTAGGCGAGGTAGCTCATTGGCTTGGTGAGAAGCGCGTTGATCTGTCCTTCGCGAATATCAGCAGCGATTTGCCATTCGTCCTCTGTCGGCACGACCAGATTGCTCACCAGGATCGTGAGCAAATAGTAATAAATCATCGAGCTGTAATCGTAGCCGTGCAGGCCGCCGCCACGCTCCTTGAACACTGCCCCCCAGAGAAACACCGTCCCAGCCAGCGGGATGAGGCCGAAGAGGGCGCGCAGAAAATAATTCCAGCGATACACGAACGTGTTTTGCAGCCCGATGTTAAAAACCGAAGCGTATTTGCCGATCCTACTCATGCTCATGCTCGTGCTCGCAATCGTAATCGTAATCGAAATGAAGGAACGTCGAGCACGAGCACGATTACGAGCATGAGCACGACAATTACTCGTGATGGCATATCTAAGAACCTCCCGTCATTCCGAGCGAAGTCGAGGGCTGAAGGCTCATGCCATGAGCCGCTCGCGACGTTAATAGCATGAAGCTGATTAACGTAGCAATCCCGTGGTAAACCTTCAGCTAATTCCGCGGGATCCTTCGACTCCGCTCAGGATGACCTTGCGGTCAGTTCCACAGCGAGATTGAGCGCTGCGATCATGCTATCGTGTCGCGCGAGTCCCTTGCCGGCAATATCAAACGCAGTGCCGTGATCAGGGCTGGTTCGAGGAAAAGGGAGGCCCAAGGTGACGTTCACACCTTCGTGAAAGGCATGCAGCTTCAGTGGGATCAATCCTTGATCGTGATACATACAAAGTACCGCGTCGAATTCGCCTTCGATCGCGCGGTGAAAAACCGTGTCCGGCGAGTGTGGCCCGGTTATTTCGGACTTCGGATTTCGGATTTCGGATTTCAGCGCCGCGATAGCTGGGCCGATGATATCGATTTCTTCGCTTCCGATTTTGCCTGATTCGCCGGCGTGCGGATTTAATCCGGCAATGGCGATGCGCGGTCCTCGCGCCGCAGGACTCGATCGATCCGTCTTCGAACGAGGAATGCGTGACAAGAAATCCGCAAGCAACAGACCGACGCGGACAATCTCCGATTGCTTTAGCGCATGTGGAACTTCGCTCAATGGAATGTGTGTTGTGACCAGCGCGACCGTGATTTTTCCGCCCGTCAAGCACATCGCGAAATTTTTGACCCCGCAACGCTCCGCGAAAAATTCCGTTTGCCCTGGGAACTTGAAACCGACGTCGTACATCCGGGCTTTATGAATCGGCCCTGTTACGATTGCATCGAGCTCGCCGCGCCCGGCGAGTGTGACGGCTTCTTCGAGTGCAGCCGCGGCGGCACGCGCAGTTTCCGCCGTGGGATGCCCGGGTGTGCAGTCAGGATATTTACCAATGGTTTTGTACTCGGCGGATTTCGGGACTCGACCAGATTTCAATGCAGTATCGACAATCTCCGGTCCGATTCCGGCGCAATCGCCCAGCGTAATGCCAATGCGCGGTTTTTTTCTGCTCATGCTCCTACATTAATATCCTCTGTTAAGTGGCAAGCATACACGGAGTGTGGAGTGGCAGCCGCCCTCGGCTGCTGGAGGACGGCCGCCAATCGTATGCGAGACTCCGTGAGGAGCGAGCGGACGGCCAGCCGGAACAGGCGCGAGTGGAGCGAGGAAACAGAGGATACTAATGTAGCTGTTCGCTTGCGCTCTAGGTGGGCAGGATGCCGCGCTCCTACCCAGCGTTGTCGCTCCGCTCCTGCCAGCGAAGCTGGCGGCTCACACACCAAATGCATTTCGTGTGTGAGCCAACGCCTGCTCGTGATCGTAATCGAATTTGCTCAATCGAGCACGAGCAGGATTAAGAGAGGAGACGGCAGACTGAGGCTAAGCGGAAGAGGAAGAGCAGAATGCGCGTCAGAACGTCTTGATGTAAGCCTTTGCGCGCAGGCCGGCAATCCAGCGTTCCTGAATACTCTGTGCTTCCTCCTGAATCAGTCTCTTCTCGATATCGTCCCGTGCTTCGGCAAGTGAACGCGTAGTGCCGCCGCGTTTATCTTCGACTTTGATAATATAATAATTGCCAGCGTAATCGATGATGTTGCTGATTCGGCCGACTGGCATATTGAATGCGAATATTTCAAGCGAGGCAGCCAGAGTGTTGCGCTCGATCCACCCCCAGTCGCCGCCATTGTCGCGGGTGCTGTCTTCGGAATAGACCTGCGCTGTGCGATCGAATTCCGCGCCGCCGGCCAGCTTACCGAGCACTTCTTCCGCCAGCGCCTTCTGCGCGGGGGCGCTCGCGGTGTCCTTTTGGCCAGGAATCATGATCATTCGCAGCTTGATCTGTTCCTTGCTGGTGAATTCTTCGTGATGCTTCCTGTAGTAATCTTCGATTTTCGTAGGCGAAATAATCGTGTTCGTCTTGACGTTATGGCTGCGCATGGCCTGCACCATTATTCTTTCCAGTTCCTTCTCTTTGAACTCGCCTAACGTGTAATTCTCCGCCTCGAGTGTCTTGATGAAAGTGTTGCGGTCGCCGCCAAAGGATTCTCGGATGATCTGATGCACCCGGTCGTCGACAATGTGATCCGGGATTTGGTAGCTTTCCTTTTTAAACGCCTGGATCACAAGGCGTCGGTCAATCAAATCTTTTAAAGCAAGCTCGCGCAGTTCGATCAGCTTCTTTTCCAGTTCCTTGCCGGTGAGCTGCGACCGCAGCAGTTTTTCGCGTGGTGCGGACAATTGCCGAACTTGCGAGTAGGTGATGACGTCGCCATTCACAACCGCCGCAATGCCATCTACCACCTGGGCCTCCTCGGCAAATGCAGCGCCACAAAAAGGCCATAGAGCAAGGCCACAGCCGGTAAGCAAAATGGCGGCAAATGGACGTACAAGATTCCTCATAATTTTTTAATCAGTGCCTGAATTTCCCGGGGGTACTGATCGATTTTCGCTGCAACTAAACGGGGAAATTTGCCCGCGACAAGTATAAAATCCCCATGCCGCGTCAACATCAATTTGCGCTCCCGTAATTCCACCCGACTCACTCCTGATTCCGCTGCGGCGAGCTTGATTTTGATGAGAGCAAATAAATTGTCAACTGCCGGAGGGACCGGCCCAAACCGATCACGCCAATCGCGTTGCAGACGATCCAATTGCTCCTGTGAAGTGACCTCCGCGACATTGCGATAGGCTCGTATTCGCAGAGCAGGATCGCTGACATAGGCGACTGGAATGAAAGCGGGAATTCGCTCGAGGATAGGCGCTTTTCCAAGCGCTTCGGCGGACTGGAGACCGCCGCTCCTTGTTTTTGTGGCTGGAACGTACTCCGCTTCATTTGTGACGACAAAATCGAGCTGTAAATCGACATCCAATCGGAGCCGCGGTTTCTCACCCTTGAGCTGCGTCACCGCCTGCTTCAGCAACTGGCAATACAAATCGAAACCAACCGCTACAATGTGGCCGCTCTGAGCTGTGCCCAGAATGCTGCCTGCGCCGCGAATCTCCAAATCGCGCATGGCGATGCGAAAACCCGCGCCGAGCGAGCTGTACTGTTTGATGGCGCTGATTCGCTTGCGCGCTGCGCCGATTGTCATCATCTCGCGTGGAAGGAGCAGATAGGCGTATGCCTTGTGCTCGGCTCGGCCGACGCGTCCGCGCAATTGATACAAGTCGGCCAGACCAAACTGATCCGCGCGATCGATGATGATGGTGTTTGCGTTGGGGATATCGAGGCCGCTTTCGATGATCGTAGTGCAAACGAGCACGTCGGTTTTGCCGGCAATGAAACGGGCCATCACCGCTTCGAGTTCGTCCGCGTCCATCTGGCCATGGCCTATTTCAACTCTGGCCTGCGGACAAAGATGAACAATCCGGTCCCGCGCGCTCTCGATCGTCGCTACGCGATTGTGCAAAAAAAACACCTGGCCCTGCCGTTCCAATTCGCGATCAATTGCGGTGCGAATGATCCGTTCATCGTAGGCTGATACCACGGTTTCTACCGGCAAACGATTGAGCGGCGGCGTCTCAATCGTGGACATATCTTTTACCCCCACAAGCGAAAGGTAAAGAGTGCGCGGAATCGGCGTGGCCGAAAGTGTCAGCACATCGACCAGCTTGAAGAGCTCTTTGAACTTTTCCTTGTGAAGAACTCCGAAGCGCTGTTCCTCATCGATGATTGCCACGCCAAGGTCCTTGAATACTACGTCGCCGGAGATGAGCCGATGAGTGCCAATGACGATATCAACGCCGCCTTCGTGTAGCAGTTGTAGCACTTTCTTCTGTTCGGATTGCGAACGAAAGCGGCTGAGCATTTCGATGCGCACCGGGTAATCGAGCATGCGCTGCCGGAACACTTCGAAATGTTGTTGAGCCAGAACGGTGGTCGGCGCCAGCACGGCTACTTGTTTGCCGGCCATGACCGCCTTGAACGCGGCGCGGACGGCCACTTCGGTTTTCCCGAAGCCAACGTCGCCACAGATCAGACGATCCATCGGTCGCGGACGTTCCATGTCGATTTTCGCATCAATGATGGCCTTCATTTGATCCGGCGTTTCGCGAAACGGGAATGAACGCTCAAATTCCGCCTGCCATTTTGTGTCCGGGGCGAATGCGTAACCTGGGTGCATTTGCCGCTCCGCTTGAATCGCCAACATTTTGCCGGCGTAATCGAAAATGGAAGCCGCAGCTTTTATTTTGGCGCGGGCCCATTTCCCATCGCCGAGCGAGCTTAGCGGCGGCGATTTTTTTCCCGCGCCGACGTAGCGGGAAACGAGGTACGCTTGCTCGAGAGGGACGTAGAGCTTCGCTTCATCTGCAAATTCGAGTCCGAGAACTTCCTGCTCTTCTTGTAGCACAGACATCTTGTCTGTGGGGCTAGCGAGCATCTTGCTTGCTGAATCGGCAGACGAGACGCCCGCCGGCCCCACAGGCTGGAAGCCTGTGCTACGAGGGATTTTTATAAGGCCGAGAAATCGGCCGATGCCGTGCTCAAGGTGCACAACCAAATCGCCTTCGTTCAGTTCGCTAAAGTCGATCTGCGCGCGATTGCGCTCGGCGCGACGCAAATGCCTGCGCGCATGGACCGCGAATCGCCCAAATAATTCTGCGGCTGAGAGGACGACGAGATTGGCTTCGCGGAAACAAAAGCCGCGCCGCAACGTTCCTTCGACAAAATCGACGCCTTCAGTTGCGCCTGCCATAATTTCCCGAAAGCGCTCGTTCTCTCCTTCGGTCTGAAAATAAATGACGACTCGCGTGTTGTTTGCGCGCCATTCTTTTAAACGTTGGATAAACTGCGCCCGTTTCGCCTCGGCGAGCGCCAGGTCACCGGCCGCAAACTCGCCGATGTCGCAGTCTTCGAACGCGCCGGTGAAATCTTCCGGACCAGTTTGAATCCAGCCTTCGCTGATCTGGATGTTTGAAGGGGCAACGTCCAGCTTGCCACGCCGTAACGCCGCGAAGGCGGGCGAGCCCGGCGTCGCAGGAGCTCCGCGCTCCATGTCGGGTTCAATCGCGATTACGAGGTGATTCGGAGCAACGTAATCGCGAACGAAACCGCTCTGATCGCTGAATAGGAAAGAGCGATCTGGCGAGGCCGCTCCGAGCAAAATAGCGACTGAAGCCAGATCGCGCACGGAGGTTTGACTGTCGATATCGAACTCGCGTAGCGATTCGATTTGGTCGCCGAAAAATTCCAGCCGGAAGGGCAATGACGCGTGCCACGAATAGAGATCGACAATGCCGCCACGGACAGCGAACTGTCCCCGAGTAGTTACTTGGGCGACGCGCTCATAACCGCTGGCCACGAGTTGATCGAGAAGCTGTTCCATCTTTGCGGTTGCGCCGCGTCGCAGTTGGCTGACGGCAGATTGGAGCGTGCCGCGCTCTGGCGCGGGTTGATCGAGACTTGCACGCGTCGCGACGATGATACGCGGACCACTGTCGCGCTCGATCTCCATCAGCAGCGCCAGTCGTTCAGCCGCGATTTCCGGATCGGGTAAAACGTTTTCTACCGCGACAAGCTCGGCTTCCGGCAGGAAAAGCGCGTCTGGCCGCCAGTTCAGCAAACTCTCGTAAAGCAGTTCTTGAGAATGAACGCTGGGACAGAGGACCCAGATCGTGGAATCGGCAGCGTGACGGTCATCGGGTGGACGTCCATGGCACGCGTGCGCGATTACGGCGGCCAAGAACGCCTGTGCCGGCTCTATAACGTGCGAAAATTGTACCGGCCATCGAGCCTCTCGTATCGCGCCAAGTTTGCGCGTGATCGGTTCGCTCGCTGCGACACTTTCCAGAAGCTTTACGCCGACGGATTTTTCCACTAACGAGCTTACGCCAAGTTCTTCCAGAGTTGTAGCCGCGGCTGTGCCTGCGCCTTCGGCGATTGATGTCGGCATCGTCTTCAGGAGAAGCCGATCCACCTTTGCGCAAGGTGGAACGCGTTGTCCTCAACGCGTTGGGACCAATTCGCTGGGACGAAATTCTTACAGCGCGCGCCCGATGGCTACGGCGACCGCGCGAAGGCGCGGAACGAGCCCGGCGAAAATTTCCGGCGTGAGCGCCTGGTTGCCGTCGCTCTTGGCCATTTCCGGAGAATCGTGCACCTCGATCATGAGCGCGTCCGCGCCGGCAGCGACTGCGGCGAGACACATCTGCGGGACAAATTCGCGCAGGCCAAGCGCATGCGTCGGATCGACAACGACTGGCAGATGCGTTTTGGACTTCAAGATTGGAACAGCGCTAAGATCGAGCGTGTAGCGGGCGGCCGTCTCAAACGTGCGAATCCCGCGCTCGCAGAGGACAACGTTAGGGTTACCTTCGTTAAGAATGTATTCCGCGCTCATGATCAGGTCATAAACCGTGGCGCTGAATCCGCGCTTGAGCAGCACGGGAAGTGTGCTGCGGCCGACTTCTTTCAAGAGAGAAAAATTGTGCATGTTCCGGGTGCCGACCTGCAGGCAGTCTGCGTACTTCTCGATCATGGAGAGATCGCGAGGGTCCATGACTTCAGTAACCACGGGCAAGCCCGTCTTCGCGCGCGCTTCGGCGAGAAAGCGAAGTCCCTCTTCGCGTAACCCCTGAAAACTATATGGGGAAGTCCGCGGTTTAAACGCGCCGCCGCGCAAAATCTTTGCGCCAGATTCTTTCACGATCGTCGCGATCGACTGAATTTGTTCTCTACTTTCAACTGAGCACGGACCGCAAATAAGGACAACATCCTCGTGTTCGCCCAGGCGCACGTCGCCAATTGCCACACAGGAGGAGCCGCGCGAGTCGCGCGCGGCAAGTTTGTATGGCTTCAACACCGGGATGATTGCTTCCACGCCCGCCATCGCGGCAATCGGCTTTTCGCGCAGGAGCGCCTCCGGCCCAATTACGCCGATGATCACGCGCGATGCGCCACGGCTGATTTGTGCCTCAAGCCCAAACTCGCGTACGCGCGTAACGATCCGCTGGATCTGTTCCTCAGTGGCGTTTGGTTGCGTAATGACGATCATATTTTTGGCGGCGGGATCATCAGAATGACGTGGTCAGAAATTTTCTGCAAGCCCAGATACGAGACCGCGAAAAACCAGGTGCTCATCCTTATCGGTTGGATGTTCATGTGGAATGGAACGACTGCGGAGTGCTGTATGGTCGCCTCCGGCTTCAAAAAGAGACGAGCAGAGCATAGGTTTATTCAGGGTCAGTCGGAGGGCTCCGACCCCTCACCTTTGTCCTCTCCCCTTATCCAAGGGGAGAGGCGAGAAGGCCCCACGAAGCTGTCTCGAGATGTCGTGAACGGGTTCGGAGTGAACTGCTTCGTTGCACGCCAACTGCCGACCAACGAACACCAACCTTAAAGAGCCTTAATTGGTGATCGTGACGGGCGTTCCGACTGAGACTGATCTAAAGAAATTTTCGGCCATGAATTCAGGCATGCGGATACAGCCGTGTGACGCCGGATACCCCGGCAAATAACCTGCGTGCATGCCCGTCCCTGACACGATGCGCATGAAGTACGGCATCGGCGTGCCTCTGAAGTGAGCGCCCGGCGGTTTCGGATCCTTTTTCACATCGACGTTGGGCACGACGACATTTCCCCCCGAATCGACATAGTCGCCGAATAAGCTGGAGACGTGGTCTTTGTCTTTTTGAATAATTTTAAACTGTCCAATGGGAGTGTTTAGTCCCTCCCGGCCGGTGGACAGTTGCGAAACGCCGACCAGCACGCCGCCCTTGTAAAAATAGGCGCGCTGTTCTCCCAGGCTGATTTTCACAGAAGGACTTCCGTTGGAGCTATCCCCGTCCCAGTAGGAGACGGTGTCTCGCGGCGGACCACCCTCGCCGCCGCCGCCGTAAGCCCCGCCCAGATACTGCGTTCTGGCCGAATAACGCGGGTCTTCGCCGCAACCTGTGACGAGCAAAACGAGACCAACACAGCAAGCTGCTTTCAAAATTCCAAAGAAGGAGCGACTCATAGAATCTTCGATGGCGTTCTTAATGCGCAAGCTGCGCAAAAAGTCAAGCGGGGCGAACAGGTTTTGCGCTTCCGAGGAGCACAGGCTGCCAGCCTGTTCATCTCGGCAGCTTGCCGAGATGCCTGTTTGTTCAGTGGTCGCCGCGAATCAGAATGTTGCCGGCAAGCTGCCTGCAACTACAGGCCAGCGGCCTGTGCTCCCCAGAAAGGCGCAATCGTGGCTTCTTGTCATCTGAGCGCAGTCGTCTGCCAAGCCGTCGCTCTATGGGAAGGTCTGGAGGAATCTCTTGCTGGTTTCGGTGAGAGATATTTAGAAAGTCTCCACTTCGGTGGACATGACAGAGGATTATTTACACCATTGATCCACCCAATCGTTCACAGTTTTGTACCACAGCCGGCTGTTCTGCGGCTTGAGCACCCAATGGCCTTCGTCGGGGAAATACAACATCTTCGACGGGACTTTCAGGATTTGCAGGGTAGTGAAAAGATCGAATCCTTGCGAAACGTCGATCCGGTAATCGTTCTGACCGTGTACGACCAGTGTCGGCGTTTTGAACTTCGCCGCGTACTCGTGCGGTGACCACTTCCGATAAACATCCCGTTTTTTCCATGGCGGACCGCCGAATTCCCAATTCATGAACCAAATCTCCTCCGTCGTGCCATACGCCGACTCCGCGTTAAACATGCCGTCGTGCGACACTATGCATTTGAGCCGATTTGTGTGACCTAACAACCAGTTCGCCATGTAACCACCGTAGCTCGCGCCCAGCGCCGCCTCGCGGTTCTTGTCGACGAACGGGTAGGTCTTCTCCACGTAATCGAGTCCCTTCATCAGATCGACATACGGTTTGCCGCCCCAATCCCCGCTGATCGAGTCGGTAAACTTCTGCCCGTAACCGGTCGAGCCGTGGAAATTTATCATCACCACTACGTAATTTCCGGTCGCAGCGAACAACTCCGCGTTCCAGCGATACGTCCACTCGTTCCCCCATGCGCCTTGCGGCCCGCCGTGGATCAAAAATTTCAGCGGATACTTTTTATTCGGATCGAATCCCGGCGGCTTGACCAAGAAACCCTGCACTTTTTCGTTATCCGCGCCTTTGAATGTGAACGATTCCAACGGTTGCATGTCGATCTGCGACAACAGCGTGTCGTTCATGTGAGTAAGGGCAACGGGATCCGGAGTCTGCAGAAAATCTGAGTCGAGGTGTGAGGTATCTAAGTAGTAAATCTCATTCGGGGCTGTAGCTGCCATTCTCGTGAAGTACAATCGTGCTACCGGTGCACTGAACGTCAGATCATCCGCGTGGATTTGGGGAACAATGTTCGGAGGTACCCGAAAAGCCTGCTTCGTTTCGAGCGAGACAACGAACACGGGCGCTTCTCCGTCATCCTCAAAGCTGGCAAAAATTCTTTTAGAATCTGCTGACCATGCGAAGCTGCCTGCCGAACGGTCGAAAATGTCGGTTCGATCCTCAGTGTCGCCCGAGTGCCGATCTTGCACGAGGAGCCGCCATTTATCGGCTTCGAAGCCGGCGCGCGCTTGCGAGCGCCAGGCGAGATATTTTCCGTCCGGCGAATAGAGCGGCGTCGAATCGGCGCCTCGACTGGTGGAAATCTTCTTGGGCGATGCTGTAGCGTGCGCTGTCCTCAGCGCATCAGGGGATTGTCCGCTGGGGACAGCGGACTCTACAGCAATCGCCACAGTGAAAATTTCGTTGTTCGTGCTGGTCGCTTCGACCTCGTCGATGTTGCTCGTGTACGCGACCTCCTGCCCGCCGGGCGAAATCGCATACATATCCTGCCCGCCTAACGAGAACGGCGGCACATCGTGATCGCCTGGAGTGAGATCACGCGGCTCGTTCTTCTGTAGTGGCAGCCGTGTCGGCTGCGATTCTGGAGATGGTGCAGGCGACACGCCTGCCTCTACAGTTGCGTCCGCTGAAACCACAAACAAATGGCTCCGCTTGAATTCAGTGAATGCGTTCCAATGCCGATAGAACAAGCGAGAAAAAATTTTTGCTTTTACTTTGCTCTTCTTCAGCTCTTCATCGCGTTGCTTGTTGCACGCATCATCTCTGCAATCCGCATAAACCGCCGACACGAACACGATGTTCTTCCCATCGGGCGACCAGATCCCTCCGTCGGCACCGGTAGAAATTGTCGTTAGCTGCCGAGGCTTCCCAACCAGCGCTCCGCTTCCGGAGTCGAAATCGCACATCCAGATTTGCGTCGGATCAGTCGCTTTCGAAGTCCAAATGAGCCGTTTGCCGTCCGGTGAAAACCGCGGGCGCTCCTCGTGATTCGGCGTCGGATTCAATCGCTGCGATTCGCCGCCATTCGCCGGCACGATCCACAAATGCGAAATCTTCGTGTTCGCCGCAAGATCGACATCTTGGCAATCGAACACGACCCATTTGCCATCCGGCGATGGCACCGGCGCGCCCACCCGCTTCAGCGCCATCATGTCTTCGAAGGTGAATGGATGCTTGGGGCTCTGGGCGAGGGCTAATGTCGCGAGCGCGAGAAAAATGGCAGGAAGTATTTTCATGAGCCGCAAAACTCTCGCTGAAGAATTGTGCATGCAAGCTCTGTCTCTGGGGAGCACAGGCCGCTGGCCTGTAGTTCGCGGCAGCCTGCCGCGAACATGTTGGCGAACCTCGCGCGGGTTAATTCACTGCGTTCGGCAAGCTGCCAAACGCTACAGGCCAGCGGCCTGTGCTCCCCAGAAATCCACGGCGTTTCTCTCGCGCTTGGGGTTTGAAAATTGGTGCTTTAGTGTTGCGCCATGGCTCAAGTAACAATCGAGACAATCAAGAACGGTCCTTACATCGTAACGGGCGAAGTGGAACTGATCGACGCGGACGGCAATAAATTTCCGGTGGAAAAACGAATGGCGCTTTGTCGCTGCGGCGCGTCGACTGAAAAACCGTTTTGCGACGGCACTCATTCCAAGATTGGTTTTCAAGCGGCTGAGAAAGCCGTGCCCGAATCGAAGGAGTAACATTTGCTGCGATCCGCATCTCTCGCCGCGAGACGAAGGTTCATCTTCGTGTTTCTCGCCTCGATCATCTCAAGTTCGTTTTCGAGCGCCGTCGATTTGCCGAAGACGATGAAGGCGATCGTCGCGCACGAATACGGCCGACCTGAAGTATTGAAGTACGAGGATGTCCCGGTGCCGGAACCGAAGGACAACGAAATTCTCGTGCGCGTGATCGCGAGCGGCGTGAATCCAGCCGACCCCCTGATACTTGGCGGGAAGTACGCCAAAGAATTTGGGACGCACCTGCCGCTCATCCTCGGTTACGAAATGGCCGGCGTTGTTGTGAAAACGGGAGCGAACGTTACGAAATTGAAGGTCGGCGATCCGGTTTACGCGTATCTCCTCTGGGGCCGCGGTTGGGCCGAATATTGCATCTCGAATGAAAGCGAATCGGCAATCAAACCGAGGTCGCTGAGCTTCGTCGAAGCAGCGTCGGTTCCGCTGGCGGCGTTAACGGCGTGGCAAGCGTTGGTCGATGTTGGAAAGATTCAAGCTGGTCAGACTGTGTTGATTCATGGCGGTTCGGGAGGCGTCGGAAGTTTTGCTATTCAAATTGCAAAGGCGCGCGGTGCCCGCGTCATCGCCACGGCTTCAACGGCCAATCAAGATTTGCTGAAACAACTCGGTGCCGACGTCGCGATCGATTACACGAACCAAAAATTCGAAGAGATCGCGCACGATGTCGATATTGTGCTGGATCCAGTTGGCCGCGATACGCTTGCCCGATCGTACGGCGTGTTAAAAAAAGGCGGCATCGTCGTAACGCTTGTTTCCCGCTGCGATGAAGCCGAACTTAAGAAACACGAAATTCGCGGCGCGTCGCTCTCGTCACATCCGGATGCGACGGAACTCGCCGAAATCACGAAGTTGATCGATGACGGAAAGATCAAGCCGATCGTTTCGCAAGTTTTGCCTTTAACTGAGGCAGCCAAAGCGGACGCGCAGGCCGCAACGCATCACACGCGTGGAAAAATTGTTTTGAAAATCGCTGACGAACCAACAGGCTAGGGTTTGTCATTCCGAGCGAAGTCGAGGAATCTCTCACTGTTGTCTGGCCGTTGCTTGATCGGAAACTTTAGAGATGTCTCCACTTCGGTCGACATGACAACCTTTTAGAGATGCTTGTGTCAAGCGCCTTGTGATTCGGTTCGGTGCTTGATACAAGCACCGCTACAACGCTTGGAATATGAAAAAGATTGCTGCTCTTCTTCTCTTCATCGGCGTGGTTGCCGTTAACGCCGAAAAAATCTCGCTGGTCGGCGCGACCCTGATCAATCCAGTCGACGGCAAAGTATTGCCAAACGCGACGGTGGTGATTAACGGCGACAAAATTGAGCGGGTCGCGATGGGCAAACAGGACGCGGCAACGCTCGGGAAACAGATCAGTTGCGTGGGCAAATTCATTTTGCCTGGCTACATCGACACGCACATTCATTTTTTTCAATCGGCGGACTTGTTCACGCGACCCGACGGCGCGGACTTCAATAGTGTCCGGCCGTACAAGGACGAGGTCGCTTGGATCAAATCGCACCTCGACGATGTATTTGCCCGTTACATCCGTTGCGGGATCACGAGCGTCGTCGATGTCGGCGGACCGATGTGGAATTTCGAGGTGCGCAAAAAGGCGAATGCAACTGAGAAAGCGCCGCGCGTGGCGGTCGCCGGACCGTTAATCTCCAGCGTCTCGCGCGAGAAACTCGATCTTGGCGATCCGCCGATCGTGAAGATCGACAATCCGGATCAAGCGCGCGAGTTCGTGCGCAAATTGGCCGAACAGAAACCGGACTTGGTCAAGATTTGGTACATCGTCGACAAAGACCATCCGCTCGACGCGTTTCGGCCGACCGTACGTGCGACGGTTGAAGAAAGTCACGCGCACAAGATTCGCGTCGCAGTTCACGCGACCGAATTGGAAACGGCGCGCGCTGCGGTTGAAGAAGGCGCGGACATTCTTGTTCACAGCGTGGTCGATAAGCCGGTGGATGGCGCATTCGTAAAGCTATTGAAAGATCGACATGTCATTTTGTGTCCGACGCTCGTGGTCTTCGAACGCTACGGCCGGACGTTATCGCACCAGTTGAGTCTGACGCCCGAGGAACAAAAGTGGGGCAACCCAGAAGTGATCGCGTCGCTAGACGTCACGAAAATTCCTCAAGACAAATTGCCGGAACGGGTCAAGACCGCGCTGGCCGATCCAAAGGCCGCTCTCGACAAGATCAACAAAACTTATGAAGTCGCGCTGCCGAATTTGAAAAAACTGCAGGACTCCGGCGTGACTATCGCCGCCGGCACTGATGCTGGAAACATCGGAACGATTCATGGACCCGCGCTCTTTCGTGAATTTCAGTTGATGAAAGAAGCGAGGCTAACGCCGATGCAGATTTTGCAGTGCGCCACGGCTAATGCGGCGAAACTTTTCGGCGGCGAGACCGGCGCGCATATCGGCCACATCGAGAACGGTTATTTCGCCGATCTGGTTATTCTCAATTCCAATCCGCTGGACGACATCGCGCACGCTTCCGACATCGACACAGTCATCAAGAATGGCGTGATATATCCGGCTGATTCGATTTTGCGGTGAGTCGCAGGATTCAGGAGAGAGCGCGCGTCTCGCGTGCTGGTTTCGGCGTCGCGCCGAAATGAACTTCGTCTGCGCATTCATCGCTCCCCGAAGCTTAAAGCTGAGAGAAAAGTTCGCGATCGCGAAGACGCGCTCGCCAACACGTTCGCCACGGCGAATCCGACCTCCGGCGGACGAGACGCGTGCGCTACCCGGCGATGGCGCCTTGAGCCCGACGTAAAATTCCTTGCCGCCTTGTGAGAGCAGTCTGAAGTTTTGGCCTATGGCTACTTACCCGACTGAATACGCGCATCCGGAAGCGCTAGTAGAGACCGACTGGCTGGAGAAACATCTCAAGGACGATGGAATCCGAATCGTCGAATCAAACGAAGACGTCCTGCTTTATGACACCGGCCACATTCCCGGCGCAGTGCATATCGATTGGCGCGCCGATCTGCAGGACCCAGTGATCCGCGATTACATTTCACCGGAAAAATTCGCCGAGCTCTGCAGTCGGAACGGAATCACACCGGAAGCGACCTGCATTTTTTATGGTGATAAGGCGAACTGGTGGGCGTGTTACGCGCTCTGGGCATTCCGCCTCTTCGGTCACGAGAATGTGAAAATTCTGAATGGCGGCCGGGACAAATGGAAAGCGGAAGGCCGTTCGATGACGCGCGAAGTCCCAAAATATCCGAAGACAAATTATCCGGTGCCGAAGAAGCGATTCGACAAGGAGATTCGCGCGTTTTTCGATGAAGCGCTGGCGCAAAGCAAGAGCGGCAAACCGCTGATCGACGTGCGTTCGCCGGGCGAATACAGGGGCGAGATCACACACATGCCAGAGTATCCGCAGGAAGGCGTGCTGCGCGGCGGCCACGTTCCAGGGGCAAAGAGCATGCCGTGGAAGACCGCCACCAACGATGACTCCACATTCAAGCCAGCTTCAGAACTGGCGAAAATCTATTTCGATCAATGCGGAGTCGGTCCCGGCAAGAATACAATTGTGTATTGCCGAATTGGCGAACGGTCGAGTCACACTTGGTTTGTGCTCACCTACCTCTTGGGACTCGATAATGTCCGCAATTACGATGGTTCGTGGACCGAATGGGGCAACAAAGTCGGCGCGCCGATCGAAAAAAGTGCGTAGCCGACTGGGGAGAGCGCGCGCCTCGCGCGATGGCGATGGCACCCTCGCCACCGCGAACTTTTCCAAATGTGTGCACCGGTCGCACTGGAATGCGTTGATGACATTTCGCCGGGGCGTCGAAATGTGCGGGCGAGGCGCCCACGCTCCCCAATCGGGATTACGCCCTTCCTGTTTTCACCAGCAGCTCATGGATTAACTGCATTCGCCGCTGCTCTTTTCGGCTGGAACCGAGCTGTGCAATCGAGCGCTGCATTCGGCGCGTCCAATTCAGGTTCGCTTTAGTCCCGGGGACGTTGAACCGATATTTGCGTGCCAGTAGATCAGCGATCATGACGATGGCGATCCACGATTCGCACCTGAAAAGTGCTTCCATGATCGCCGGATAAAAATCCCTTCCGAAATCGAGCTCTCCGATTTTTGAATTCAGTCCGGCAAACAGAGCGATCTTTTCGAGTGTGGCTCGCGCTTGTCCGCCAGCGTTCGAAAATGGCGGCTCGAAGGCCTCATTCCACAAAGCACGAATCGGTTCATGATCGTGTGTTGCGTACGTCGCCACCGACAGCCGTTCGTACATCTGCCCAGGGATGATCATGCCATCGTGCACTTCCCATTGCGGAATTTTAAATCCGGCAATGCCGAGCGATCGTAAGTTTGGTCGCACGTATTCGGGGACGACGCCGAGATCTTCGCCGATCACGCGCCTGCCGCCGGCTTCTTCCAGAATAGCGCGCAGGTATTCTTCGCCTTCGCGTTTGTTCGCTTCCCGGTTTTCGAGTGTGTTGTCATCACGTGGAACGAAATGCGGTGCACGACCGCCAGTTCGCTCCACCATCTGGTGCTCGTCGAGCGGAAGGAATTCCTTGTTCCTGCGGGGCCGCCACGGAAAGGCATAGATGCGATAAAATCCCTGGATATGATCGATCCGAAAAAGATGAAAAATGCGTCGGACGGCACGTACCCGCTGGCGCCACCACTCAAAATTGTTTACGCGCATGTTATCCCAGCGATAGAGGGGGATACCCCAGTTTTGCCCCCATTTTCGCGTAAAGGCGTCGTCTTCGAAGTAAGGTTCGGGAGGTGCGCCACCGAACCAGTCCAGCATGAATTCATCCGGGCGCGCGAAAACGTCGGCGCTGCAATAACTGACACCGAATGGAATGTCGCCCATTAGCGCGACGCCGCGTTCCTCGGCGTACGTTTTGACGGCGCGCCACTGCTGGTCCGCGATCCATTGCACGTAACAGAAGAAGCTTTCGCGGCGTGCCAGAGCCGCCTGTCGATCGTGCGGCAGATCGTGGAGCCAACTGCGCGCTTTTTCGATTGTCTGATGCTGCGGCTGCCATCGATTCCATGCCGCGCTATCGTCGTTAGCCTCCATCAGGACCCGGAAAAATGCATACTCGCGCAACCACGCGGACTCTTGTTCGCAGAATGCTCGGAATTCTGATTGCCGTTGTTCGCCGGCGTGAGCCGAGAAATTCGAAAACGCTTTTTCCAGCAAGCGCAGCTTCAGTTTTTTTACAGGGCGATACTTTACCGCGCCAAGACGGAGCGCGTTCAGATCAACATCGGCAACTGCAGTGTCAAAGTCTTCGCGCGTTAAATCCTGCGGCGAGTTTGGCGCAAGGTGCAGCGTCATTGGTTCGATCGCCATGGCGCTGATCGCGTTGTAAGGACTGTTATCGTCTCCTACTTCGTTGATGGGCAGGAGCTGGACAAGTTTGAATCCGACTTCTGCGACCCAATCAATAAACTCGCGCAACGCAGCGGTGTCGCCGATTCCAAAATCCTCTTGTCCCCGGAGGGCAAACAGCGGGACGAGAACTCCAGCAATCTTTTTCTCCGGCGACAGAATCATGAAGAAAATGACAAATGACGAATGACGAATGACGAAATAATGACGAAACACGAATGACGAAAAAATCCGGCATGCGTTTTCGTCATTCGATCATTTGAATTTCTTTCGTCATTCGTCATTTGAGCTTCGTCATTTTCTCATCACCTGCCAGTCTTTGACGCCCATTCGTGTCATTCCGAGCGAAGTCGAGGAATCTCTGACCAGTCGATAAAATGAGCTACCAATGAAAGATGTCTCGACTCCGCTCGACATGACAAAAGGAAATCAGCCCCGCCTCACTTGCCAGTCTTCCACCAGATCGTTTGAAATTTCTTGCAGGAAACGCGATGGCCGCTGGAAGACATCGCCGTAGCCTCCGCTCAAGCGCATTTGCGGATAAGTAAGATAAAGCTCGTCGCGTGCGCGGGTGACGGCCACGTAAAACAAGCGCCGCTCTTCCTCCAACGCATCGCGCGTATCGAGCGAGCGGCTGCTCGGAAACATTCCGTCAGTCAACCAGATGACGAACACGGTGTGGAACTCGAGACCTTTCGCCTGGTGCACAGTGGACAGATTGACCGCCTCTTTGTCGCTCGTCTGACCTGGCGCGGCCTCCGCATCGACGTTGCTGATCAGCGCCAGTTGAGAGAGAAATTCGTGCACGTCTTTGAACTGGCGGGCAAACACTGCGAGCTGATCGAGATCTTCGCGACGCAGTTCGTAGTTGGTAAAGTTCACCTTCGCGTAGTCGTCGTAAATCGCTTCCACAATCGATGCGATCATTTCCGAGGGTGGATTAGGTTGGCCGCCCGGTGCGATCTCATCCAGGGTATGCGCCAGTTGCGTCCACAGTTTCTTTGATTTTGCGGGAACGTTCATTGCTAGGAGACGTTCGCTGTAGCCGGGGGCGCTGACCCCGGCAGGCGCTGGTGTTTTTTCACGGCCGGGATCACCGATCCCGGCTACAGCGAGACGGCTTTCCCACGTCTGCCAAAGATTTTCTGCCGTCCGATTGCCAATGCCCGGAAGCAATTTCACCATCCGGTTAAAGGCGACTTCATCGCGCGGATTAGCTATGAAACGGACAAATGAAGTCACATCTTTGATATGCGCCTGCTCGAAAAATCGGATACCGCTGGTGATTTGGTAGGGAATACCGCGCCGGGAAAGCTCCAATTGCAGCTCGACCGCGTGATAATGCGCGCGGTAAAGCACCGCGATATCGTTAAGATCGACATTTTCATCGCGCAGTTCGAGAATCCGCTGCGCCACAAACTGCGCTTGTTCCGCGCCGTCGTTCAGCGCCACCAGAGCCGGCTTCAGTGCTTTTGATTCGCGTGTTGCGCTTAGGTGTTTGCGGAATTGTCGAACGTTTGCGGCGATCGCTGCGTTCGCCACCTCCAGAATTTCCGGCACGCTGCGGTAATTCATTTCGATTTTGAACACCTGCGCGTCTGGATAACGCTTCGGAAATTCTAGAATATTTTGGAAGTTCGCGCCGCGCCACGAATAAATCGACTGCGCGTCGTCTCCAACGACCATCACATTGTGGTGGTCGCTGGCGAGCAGATCCACAATGTCAGCCTGGATTTTGTTTGTGTCCTGGTATTCATCGACCAGAATGAACTGAAACTGCCGCCGGTAAACTTCTGCGATGCGCTCGTGCTGCTGAAACATCAACAACGTCTTTTGCAGTAGGTCGTCGAAATCCATCGAGTTGGTCGCCTTTTTCTTTTTTTCGTATCGCTCCTGAACATCTTGAATTCTGTCGAGTAGCGGTAGGAAGTAAGGAAACTTTTCCGCGAGTAATTCCTCCAGCGGTTTCTCTGTGTTGATCACGAAACTAAAAATTTCCGCGAGCACATCGCCTTTCGGGAACCGGATTTCCTTCGGATCGATGCCCGCACTGGCCACCACCGTATCGATCAAGTCTTTTTGATCTTCGCGATCCATGATTGTGAATCCGCTCGAGTAACCGAGCGCGCTGCCACGTCTGCGCAAAATACGGTTTCCAACCGAATGAAATGTTCCGCCCCAGAGTCCGCTGGCATCGACCGGTAGCAAATTCGCGACGCGGTTCAGCATTTCGCGCGCAGCTTTGTTCGTGAATGTGAGAAGCAGAATATTTCGGGGATCAATCCCGTTTTCGAGCAGGTAAGCTACGCGATAAGTAAGGGTGCGCGTCTTTCCCGAGCCCGCGCCGGCGATCACAAGGATAGGGCCGGGCGGCGCAGTCACCGCCGCAAGCTGCTGTTCGTTCAGCTCAGCGGCGTAATCGATGTGGATTGATGTCGATGCCGGGACACGTTGCAGCATGTATTGACGGGACATAATTGCTGTCCAATCCGACAGCCCGACGGATTCGCCCATGAGAGACTTGGACAAGTTACGCTGCTGTTGTCGTCAACACACTTCAATTAGAGATTGCGTTGGCCGCCGCGGTAGCGAATTGCTGCTGAACAAGAAATTCGTTCGAGATTTGGGGTACGCGGCAAAGTAAATAACGCGGAATTACTTCAACGGAGGCAAATCAGTTCAGGACGCAATTCGAGTTTCTAAAGATTGCGTTGCATCACCTAATACCGGTATCAATATCCATGTCGACCCGCACCGTCTGGTTCGAAACGATGGTGAAAAATCGAGGCTTTACTCGGACGGGCCTGCCTTCGGACTCCTGCAGGTCGAGCATATATTCGCCCGGGGGCAGCTCAACGCGATAGTTTCCGTCTCGATTTACGGTCACCTGCGTGACTTCTTTTTTTCCGTCTCGGCTCCGGATGATTAACGGATATTCAGAATAAGGAGGTTCAGCATCTGTGTTCGCGCGGTCTCCATCATCGGTAAGATTGGCATCCCTGAGTGGAAAAATCTTCACATGCCCTTCAACAAAACCTGGCGGCACAGGGACGCTCCACACCGCACTGCCAATCAGCATCAGTACAACGCACCTGCGAATCACGTGTTTGACAAACATGCGCGACCTCAAAAAAAATGGGCGAGGTAGATTAACCTCCCCGCCCACTAGATAAACTATGATTTATCTTTACGGAAGGGTCAGTTTCCAAGCACTCCGTCCGTGCGTCGCGGCATAAAGCAAGCGTGCGTTCGGCACAATCGTCAGACTGGAGACCTCTACTTTGGGCAGGCCAGAGCCCGCCTCTGTCCAGGTATTCCCGCCATTAGCGAGCTTCATTACGCCGAAGTCACTGGCGGCGTAGAGATCACCCGTGTTATCGTCACGGACAAGATCCGTGATCGGGAGATCATCGAGGTTGTAGCTGCGGTCGGTCCACGTCGCCGTCCCGGCACCCGGGTCGTAAGTCACTTCAAACACATGCCCCGGAGTTGACGGAGTATGGGCGTTGTAGCCCGAGTACGAGAGCCAAACGTGGTTCTTATTTGCCGGATCGATATAAATGGAACTGATAAAGCGTTCCGGATCGTTTGAGACGAGCGAGTCAACTCGCGTGTAGGTCACGTCATTCTGGTTGGCTGCGTTCCCGTTGTACGTAACGAAGAGGCGGCCGGAGTCTGTGGCGGCCCAAAGTGTGCCGTTGTCGCCCGCAAACCGTTCGACCTGAGAGATGATGCTCGGAAGGCCGAGTGTCAGGGTCCGATCGCCCCAGAATGAGCTTGTTAGATCGCCGTTGGCGCCGCCGAGCGGGAGCCAGTCACCACAATTGGGGTTGTCAAACGAAACGGTGAACTCCTGGCAATTCGCCTCCAAGTATGCCTGACTGCCGCCGTTATCAAACGTGCGCCAGACATGCTGGAACCCGGTGTACATCGTGCCTGGCACTGCCGGGTCCATCAGCTCGGGCCAGTAGAACTCGACGCTTTCGCCGCTCTGAATCAGTGGTCCGCCGATGATAACCCATTTGGTCGGATCACCGTTTTGGAAGTTCACGTCTGTGGCACCCAGGAAGAATTGGTTAAATCGAATCGCCGGATTACCGACATTAAATCCCGACTCGCCGCCGTCACCATAAATGATCTGCGGCCACGCCACGGATGAGCCGTAAGTCTCGAACGTTCCGTTGTCTTGCGTGCCGCCCTGGAGATGCTTCGAATTCGTCGGATCGACCGACAGCGTCGAAAACTGGAGCGTGGAAAGGCCCTTGTTCGAGCTAAAAAGGTGCGATGGAACGGCAGACAGCAGAAGATGGCATCCTGTCCTGCTCGCGGAGCCGATAAGACCCGCGTTAAACCGATCGTCACATTGGCTTGTGATGTCGGTAAACGAGCCACTCGAGCGGACAACGCCGCCATCGGATGCCTCGAAGAACAGGCCGCTATTACTCGGGCTCACGACGAGCGCGTGCTGATCCGGGTGCATGCCATTGGGCGCGACCAACATGGGCGGATAGGTGGACGCGTAGCTACCTGGAGGCACTGGTGGGGTTGTCGCATCGAATGTCATATCTGACCAGTGTTCGCCAGCGTCGGTTGAACGCACGACGGCCCGGCCGTTCGATCGCAAGCCGTACTCACCGTACTGGTAGGAGCCGCCCACGTAAACCTCGTCCGGGTGACTGGGGGGCGAGACGACGAAGTTGTCGTAGACGCATTGCGTCGTGCAATAGTTGAATGTTGCATAATAGGGATTCGTGCGATCAGAACTCGTCAGGTTCTTCCACGCCGCAGTATTGTTTGTGCCATCGAACAACCCGCTCGCAGCCTGTGTGGCGTCATCCGTTCGATAGAACGCTGTTCCAGTCGGGCTGTTGGCGCCATCGCCAGCATAAATTCGCGTCTTTCCATTCGATAGATGCACCGCCGCAAACTCGGTGCGATCCGCGCTCGAGGAACTTGCCGGCTTGAAGATCTGGGCAAAGGTTGCGCCGCTGTCAGTCGAGCGACGGATCCCCCTGCCGAAGACGCCCGCATAGATGGTGCTGGTCGCGGAGGGATCGAACTCAACATGGTTCACCCCGCGAAGCGAACCAAAACTCGAAATGAACGCGCCGCCGGGAAGTAGCGGATTGTTGCAGACTGCGACGGGGTCTCCGATCAGTGTGAAATTCGCACCACCGTCAATCGATTTCCAGAGCCCAACAGGCGGGAAGTTGGGATTCTGCGAGAACGAACCGCCGGACGGCACCCCATCGCCAAGAACGCCTCGGGCTGACCCGACGTAAAGAGTAGTCCCATCGACGATGATCGAGGCAATCGAGCGACCGTCGAATGCTGGTCCGGTGTACGGAGGGATGACCGGCGTAGCGCCGCAACCAGTGGCGCCCGCTACGCTCGTATTGGCAGCAAGGTGGTTCCAGGTGTTGCCACCATCAGTCGATTTGTAAATGCCAAGACCTGCGTTGGAATCGCCCGAGCCGTTAGCCTCGCCTGTGCCGACATAAACGGTGTCGCCGGTCGGGTCACTCGGATCAAGTGTGATTGTGCCAATCGCGTTCGTGGCGAAGCTGTCTGAGACAAACGTCCAGTTGGGAGACGTCGCGAGACCGTTGTCAGTCCGCCAAATTCCTCCCCCGGCGGCACCTAGGTAAAGACGGCATTTTGATTGAGAGCAATTCGGCGCGATGGCAAGCGCAGTCGTTCGACCCGACGCAATATAGTCGTGGCCGGTGAATGTCAGCAACCCGGGATATTGGGCATTACTCGGACCGATCAGGCTCCACTGCCCGACAGAGTTTGCCGGTGCATTGGCTGATTTGCCTTTAATTCTGGCCCAGGCGTTCTGTGCGTTTAGCGTGTCTTTGGTGGAGATCACTGCCGCGGGGTATGCGCGATGGCGGTATGCCTCCTGCGCTGCGCGATCGATACCATCTACCTCGCCCGGCTCTCCGCCGTTACCGGCGAGGGCCTGAGCAGTCAGCTTCCCGGCTAACGGAGATCTGGGCCGGGTCTTGGACCAGCCTTTGCCGACCGTTGGCACCGTGTTTGTTGCCGCGACGAAGGCCAATGCCGCCGCCGCGGACATCAGCGTGACCGTGGTTGCGATCCGCAGATTTGATGAGAGACGATTTCGATTAAACCAACGAGGAGTTTTCATATATTTTTGGACCTGCAGTTCGGGTTTGAGTTTCGATTAACTTTCCCGGCACAAGAAGATGTAAGTTGTCAGCATCACGAAGAAGACGTCAAGGTTCTTTAACATTATATTTTTGTAATCGTCAGGCTGAGCCCGTGTAATCATTCGCCAACTACTCGCTCGCCACCCGCAGATGTCCGCCAAGTCGTTTGTCATGTGGTGTGCGCGAGAAATATTTACCTTACGAACCGCAGACCCGCTGCCTCGACCAATCGTCTGCTAGACGGCTTGGCCTTACAAACCGCCTCACGAACGAAATTATCCTTGTGGCCCGGCGTGCCGCCGACGTATGGGAGCAGCTCCAAAGAGTTTTCGACGCGACGATATGCGCGGAAGGAACTTGAGCTATTGGAAAAGCGCTGTTGAACGGAGGATAAGAAAAGATGGTCGAACTGAAAGAGCGCCTGATTCACCAAAAAAGCGCCGTAAGCATGATGAATATGAATCGGAAAGTTTCTTTGCATGTTGCGACAACAACGGCCGCATTTTTTTTTATGACATCGAGTCTCGTCCGTGGACAGACAGCCCAGACCTCACCGGCTAGCATGGCGCGTGGAGATGAAGCGATGGGCTTCGATCAAGAGAAAACCACTCATCATTTCAAACTCCTACCGGACGGCGGCACGATCGAGATCAGTGCCAATGATCCCTCTGACGTCGCGACTAGAGAGGCGATCCAACGACACGTAGCGAAAACTGCGGGTATGTTCGCACAAGGAGACTTCAGTATCCCGATGCTCGTCCACAAGCAGGCACCACCGGGTGTAGATATGATGAAGCGGCTCAAAGGTGAGCTTTCTTACACGCCAGAGAATTTGCCGAACGGCGGACGAGTGCAGATTACAACGTCAAATTCAGAGGCGCTGAATGCTGTTCACGATTTCCTGCGCTTCCAAATACAGGAACATAAAACGGGCGACTCGCTTGCCGACCCCCGACCGGCTAAGCGGAAGCACCCAGCGAACAATCTCGGCAAGGACGCGCACCCGGCGCCGCCTTAAGCGGCCAGTAGAAAAGATCCAGTTAGCGCGCTCTCCAACGCGGGAGAGAGCGTCTCACGTTGTAGCCTTGGCGCAACCCACTACAGGGTCACCTCATGGCGCCTTCACGATCTCGTAGAAGCCGCGCCCGTGTGTTGCCGCACGCAGGTGACCGTCGGAACTGATCGCCAGATCGAACACGGCTGCGTCGGGCAGGCCGATGCCGTAGAGGCTCCAGCTTGAACCGCCGTCGGTGGAGTTGAAAACACCGCGGTCAGTGCCAGCGTAGAGATGGGTCGAATCTGCCGGATCAACCACGAACGCGTTCACCGAGACATCGGGAATCCCAGTGTCCGTTTCCGTCCACGTGACGGTGCCGGTGCCGGTAAGGTTGAGATTGGCTGCCTTAAAAATGTGCTTAAATGTTGGGGTACTGCCATTGCCGTTATACACGACGTATGCCGTATTCGGATCGTTCGGATCGATAACGGCGCGCGCGAGGTATTTAGCGGGCATGCCAGTCTGGGTCACGTCCGTCATCGGGTTACCACCGGTGATCGTCGCAAACACTTTTCCGCTGTTGAGGCCGACGATGCGGACGTCGTCATTGGTCTTCGAAATACCAATCGCGCTGACGTTAGAGGTAAACGCCTGGCTGACGATCGTCATCAAATCGCCTTTGTTAATCGATCGGTAGAGTTTGTTCGTGCCGAAGTAAACCGTCTGTCCAGAGCCGCCTGTCACTACCGGACCCAGCGCCACCGGCGCGTAAAAGTTCACCGGGTCGCTAAGCAAAATTCCGTTGAACGTGTCGGTAGTTCCATCGCAGTGGACAGTCGGATCCACGGGTGGCGTATAAGCGCCCTTAAATGACCACTGCCCCTCTATCGCGCAGCTCGTTTTCAGGACGCGGCCGAAGCCGATCAGGTTATTCGTCGCGTTGAAATACGTATGATACATCGTCACATTTTCCGTGTCTGTCGCCGTCTGGTCGATCAGCGCGTAACCGCCGTCACCGAAGTCAACACGGGTCCATGTTCGGTTCGGCTGAAAGAAATTGGTGCCGTTGTCCTGCGTGCCACCGATGCTGAAGTTGGGATCGGTCGGGTGAACGGCCACGCTTTGGAACTGCGTCGCGCTAAAGGTGGCGGTGTTGCGATCGATCCAGTGCAAGCCCATATCGTTCGACCGCCAGACACCGCCATCGTTGCCGGTGTAAATGACCGACGGATTGGACGGTGCGACGCCAACCATGTGGCTATCAACATGCAGCGTATCGTTGCTTGGTGTAAATGTGCCGCCGCCATTTCTCGAAAAGAGAAAAGTCCCATTCAGCGTGCCGACGACATAGATGTTATTTGAATTCGTCGGGTCGATTGCCACCCCAAGGTTGTAGAACCCTTGACCAGCTGCGAATCCATTCGCGGACGGTAACCCGGTGAAGTTAACGTTCTTTGGCTTGCTCGATTTGTAAACGGCCTTATAAGCTTTGCCTTGGCCCTGGTTGCTGGGAGCAGTCTCGCCGGTGGCCGCTACCACCGTGACGGTGTCGCCGATCTTGTTGATCGCGAGCTTGACCGGCGCGAAGTCCGCGATTGCGGTTGCCAGGACTTTCGTGAACACAGGAGTCCCGGCGCTCGCATTTGTCGTAAAATAGATGCCCCCAATTCCTTGTGCGGCGGCATCGGCGACGCCAACAAAAATATGATCGGAGCTGCCCGGCTCGTAGACAATTGACGTGACCCGGAAGTCGAACCCGGCAGGTAGGTTCGCCACCGCAAGCTTCGTGAAGGTGGAAGCGCCGGAAAAGAAGTTAGTCGAACGAAAGACACCGCGTGCCGGAGCGCCGACAAATGCTTGCGGCCCGATCCCCTGCTGGCCAGTCGAACTGCCGACGTAAACGGTATCATGATGATTGGGGTCGATAGCTAACCCGGATAGGCTTCGCTTGCTAAACACATCAGTGGCGGTTGTGCTCTGATTGAACGGCCCGCTCAGAACTGGGCTGGTTTTCAGATTTGTAAGTTTGTAAACACCAAATCCCGCATAACTATCCGCGGAAAAGTTACTCTCGCCGCTGCCGACCAGCAGCGTGTTCCCCGTCGCGTCCGTGGGATCAAGCTCGAGGGAACCGACCGCCAGCGTCTGCGCGATTGCGGTATTATCCATCAAAGGTGTCCACGTTGCGCCGCCATCGCGGGTCTGATACACACCGCCTTGCGCCGCGCCGACATAAGCAGTGTTCGGATCGGCGGGGTCTATTGCCACCGCTGTCAAACGCCCGCTGACGGGAGCTTGAGTGAGGGAAATGCCGTTTGCGTCAGCCGGTATCGTCTGGCCGTTTGGAATCGGCGCCGGACCGAGAGCCGTCCAGCTCGGGGTGGTTACGAGGAAGGCCGCGGTGATTGAGAATGGGGAAATCGCAGGTCCGCTGGTTGGTTGAATCGCTTCATTCGATGGTTGGACCCCTGGTTCTGCTTGCGGCGGTCCGCTCTCATCGACTCTCGCCTTGAAATGCTTCGCAGTCGGCTTATGTGAATTCTGGGCATAGGTGAACGTTGGTGCCGCAAGCAGCGCGACGGTAATGGAAACACACAAAGCTGTGTGAAAAAAGCCGACGCGGAATACGCGTGCGTTAGTAATGATGGAAGATAGTGATTTCATATGAGAGTCGATGTAACTGAATTCTGAACGCCGCACCGGCATGTGGGTTCGTTTAGGTTCTTCTGAGGCCGGAATGTGGCAAATCGCGTGATTCGTGATGTAACGCAAGAACTTTCTTTAACTTTATCACCCATGGGGGCATCGGAAAGGTAACGCCGTTGTTACTTTTGCGGGCTGTCGGAGCGCGCGATTAAACCAACGAGGAGTTTTCATACATTTTTTTTAACTGCCAGTTAGGGTTTGAATTTAGTAAATTTGGGAACTCAGATTACCAAAAGAAAACCCAAACGCTAAGATTTTCGACGTTGCATTTCTGTAATGATGGCCCGACGCGGGATTTCGATACGGTGCTTTATCAAATAGTGCGTCGTTAAAACTGCGTTGGACGAAGGCCTCTTTTTCATCCTTGGTAGGCCCATTCACCCGAACCGCCTCGGTTTATCGTGACAAGAGACAGAGGCGATTGAGGCAATGGCCCTACCTCCGCTGGAATTGAGCTACGCTGCAGCTGCGCGTTTCCGCGCGGTCGCGTCGAGAATCCGCTTGCGTAAACGCAATGATTTTGGTGTCGCTTCGACGTATTCGTCGATGTCGATGTACTCGATGGCGCGCTCGAGAGTCATGCGCAGCGGCGCTTCCAGTTGGATGCCTTTGCCTTCCCCTTGCGAACGCATGTTCGTAAGATGTTTCGTCTTGCAGGGATTCACTGGCAAATCT
>QHNR01000079.1 GCA_003218475.1 Verrucomicrobiota bacterium
TCATCGCCACGGCGGGCCACGTCGATCACGGCAAAAGCGCACTCGTCAAAGCGCTGACCGGAACTGATCCGGATCGTTTGCCGGAGGAAAAGAAGAGGCAAATCACGATTGAGCTCGGTTTCGCCGAATTGAATTTGACCGGACCGAATGGCGAGACGATTCACGCAGGCATCGTTGATGTTCCAGGTCACGAAGATTTCGTCCGAAACATGATCGCGGGTGTCGGCTCGATTGATCTCGCGCTTTTTGTTGTTGCGGCCGATGACGGCTGGATGCCGCAAACGGAAGAGCATTTGCAAATCCTGACGTATCTCGGTGTCAGGCGCGCCCTGATCGCGCTCACGAAAAGCGATTTGGGGAAAATCGATAGCACGACCGAACAAATTCGAACTCAACTTCACGGGACTCTGTTTGCGGAGTCATTGATTGTTCCAACTTCTGTCCGGACCAGCGACGGAATTGAAAAATTAAAGAGTGCGATCGCGTCGGAGCTCGCAGCCATGCATCCACAGCGCGATTTCGGCAAGCCGCGCTTGTTTATCGATCGCGTATTCACATTGCGCGGAATTGGCACGGTGGTCACGGGCACGCTGGGCGGCGGCTCGATTCGGCGCAACCAGGACGTTGTCGTTGAGTCCAGAAATATTTCAGCTCGGGTCCGCTCTATTCAAAACCATGGCCGCGACGTCGAAATCGCTTACCCGGGAATGCGCACAGCCGTCAATCTGCCTGACCTCTCAATTGGAAAAAATGGAATCCAACGCGGCGACCTAATCACCGTCCACAGCCTCGGTAGTCCGCACGCAACAATCGACGTGCTTCTCGAAAGATCGTCGCGACTGAAGCGAAACTCTTCGGCAGCGCGTCCAATCAAGAACGGCAGTTCGGTTCAAGTTCATTTCGGAACACGTCGCATCGCTGCGAAGATCACATTGTTTGATCAACCTGCACTTGGAGCCGGGCAAAGCGCAATTGCTCGA
The DNA here is from genome assembly GCA_003218475.1 of Verrucomicrobiota bacterium. GTDB lineage: Bacteria > Verrucomicrobiota > Verrucomicrobiia > Chthoniobacterales > UBA10450 > Udaeobacter. The sequence goes on from QHNR01000079.1 coordinate 981, forward strand.
TTGCGCCTGGATTCGCCGATTGTCGCGTTTGTCGACGATCGATTCGTTGTCCGCGATTCTTCCGAACAAAATACTATTGCCGGCGGCACGGTGCTCGATCCCGACGCCCATGGCGCGAATTTCCGCTCTGCCGCACAAATTCAGTTTCTTAAGGTGCGCGCGACCGGCCCGCATGACGTCGATGTTTGCATTCGGTCTCAGCTTCAACGTGACGGATGGGTCGGATCTAAAACGATGCTGGCAAAATCGAACTTCGGCACCGATGAAATTTCTCAAGCGTTGTCTCGGCTGAGTCACGATGGCGACATCGTGGTGGCGGACGATATCGCCGCCGGCGCATCTTACTGGCATGATCTGATCAATAGAGCAGCCACTTTGATTGACCGAGCGCACGAAAAGAATCCGGAACGCCGGGGAGTACATTTATCGGAGCTTCGGACGGATTTAGAAACCGAGTCCGACAAATTGTTTAACGCAATAATTTCAGAACTCACACGAAACGATTTTGTTCGTTTCGAAAATCAAATTGCTCGCGCCAGCCATCAGCCGTCGCTGCCGCTGGAATTGTCATCGGCCGCGGAAAATATTCGCGCTGCGCTCTCGGCCAGACGTTTTGATCCGCCCGACCGCAAAGAGTTTTTGCAAGATCGAAAGCTTCAGCAGGCGCTGGGATTTTTAATCGATAAAGGGGAGATCGTTGAGATTACCAACGAGATCGTTGTTCTTCGCGAAGCTGCCGAACAGATGCAGAACACCATTGCCGAGTACCTCTCCGAAAACGGTTCCGCGACTGCTAGTCAGCTTCGACAGAAAATTGGCACCACGCGCCGGGTAATGATTCCGTTCCTGGAATATTTGGATCGCACGGGTGTCACGCGGCGGATCGGAGACGAACGCGTGCTCGCGAACAAATCGGCAGCCGCTAAATTGACCGATGCCGCACGCGCGCAGCGAACCTGAAGCACAATCGCGGCGCGTATCGCTGCACATCAGAGCTTCGCCGGAAGCGGCGTGGGAGAACGTAGTTCGCCGTTGGTTTGAAAGAACCGCCACTCGCGCTTTGCGGGATCAAAAGCCCGCCGCTGTCGTAACAGCGTCTCGTAGCCAGGCCTATTTTTTCCGTAGCCGCTTGCTCCACGAAGGCAAATCCCTGCTAGCAGTGAAATTTGTTTCGCCACCGCAGCTGCGGGAACTATTGCTTCGCGGACATGACCTGCACATGCCTCTGCGCGAGCATCTTCGTCTCATTCTCGCCATTACTGCCGAGGAATTCACGAACAAAAACACCAATGATGAAACAGTGCTGGTTGCGAAATCCATCGCTCGGGATGCCGATCCCTTTCTCCGCGCGCTTGACGAGCTGCGCGCCGCTGGCTGGACTCTTGATGAGATCGAGTCGGCCGCGTTGCGCGAAATCGCCGCGCGATTCGAAGAACGGGTGCACGAATGCGGCTTCACTTTCGTTCACGACGCGGATCGCGCTGTCCTCGCGCAGGCCCAGCCGCTGTTTAGCAATTTGCTCTTATTCGGATTCGACGCTGCACATTGGCCGCTCTGGCCGTTGCTTCATGCCGCGACACTCTCCGCGGACGAAGCCAGCGTTGTCTTGAACGATCCGCGCGATGAGGCGCGCGATCTCGACGAAACGTGGATCGGAACATGGGAGGAAACTTTTGGGCCGGCAGACGTAATTTCGGACACCAATGGAAGATCCACAGGCTCATTGGTCGAACCTTTACCGGTTTCGGCCTCGAACATTCATTTTGTTATCGGTCGTGACACGACGCAGCAAGCGCGCGCGATTGTCGCTCTCGCCGCAAAATTCCTGGCCGATCAACACTGCGAACGCCTCGGCATTTTCTTTTCAGGACCAGGTGCGCTTCCGCGTTTGGTCGCAACATTTCTCGAATCAGCGGGAATTGCGCACAACGACGGCATCGCGCATCTGATGCCGAGCGCCTTCGACGATGACGCATGGCGCGGGTGGCTTGAATTGCAACAAGCGCCGCGGTTAAGGCCGCTGTTTCGGTTTCTTCGTGCTATCGAAGGGCGGCTCTTCGATGGATTGTCGGTCCTGCAGATAGAAGAGACTCTGCGCCGCGCTTACAACAACATACTCATCGATGATATTGAGCTCTTGCGCGATTACTGCGCGAACGGTTCTGATTTGCGGCACGGCAACGCTGTCGGGCGCGAGCTGGAGAAAATCCAGGTTCTGCCCGAGAACGCGTCACTAACTGAATTTCTCGCACACACGCGAACCATGTTTTCAAAGCTCCGCTGGAGAGAACATTGGAACGAAGTCGAGCGGCTCAGCCGCAATTGGAGCGATCGGCTGCCGACGAAATTTTCAAAGAGTTCCTATTTGCGGTGGCTGCGGGAACTACTCGGCGCGCCGACAATGGAGCGCGACGATCTTGGCGCTCATCCGTACGCGCGCGTGCACCTGCTCGCTTACACGAACGCGCAGTACCAGCCATGGTCCCATCTGATTTTTGCTGGGTTGAACGATGAAGCGTGGCCGACCCTGGACGACGAGGTTGCTTTTATTCGTGATGAGCGGATCGACGATCTCAATCGACAGAACAAGACGCTAAACCGCCGTGCATCAAAACGTGGCCGGCAAGGCGAAGGTCATTGGAGCGTGCGCGAAGGCAAAACACTCCTGCTCGGCCGCAAAGAACAACGACAGATCCAGAGGCGGCAACTGCTCAACCTGGTGGAATCGGTTAGCACAGGCATCGCCGCCAGCGCGAGCCTTTATTCCGAAGCAACGCCGAGCCGGATCGCGAACCCGAGCGAATTTTTCTCCTGGCTTTACTTCAACACACACGGTCGCGGCGTTTCGCAACAGACACTCCATTCATTGGAACAGCAATCCCGAGATTGGTTGAAGGATTGGTCACCCGTCGATGCCCAGAAAGTGGATTCGATTAGCGTTGGCCGGACGCGGTACGCATTCGATGCGCGCAGGCAGTTGCGGCCTGCGAGCGAATATGAATTTGCGCTCCGGAGTCCGCCCGATCAGGAAAGATCGCTGCGCGTCACGCAGTGGGAACAAGCATTGCAACGGCCTGCCATCGTTTGGATGGAAATCTTTCTCGGCGTCGCGCCTGACGATGACACCGGTGACTCCTGGGCAGTTGCGACTGGACAATGGGTCCATCGCTGGCTCGCGGACAGCGTCCGAAACGGCGGAGAACAAAAATTTGTCAGCGTAAGTCGCGCCGATGAAATCCGTGAGTGCATTTGCCAGGAAGCGCGCGAGTTTCGCGAACGCGTCGTCGCCCTCTGTGCAAGTCGCGGCAAAGTTCTTCCAGACTGGTGGCGCTCCGGCTGGAGTAATGCGTTTTACATTGCCGACTGCCTCGCCGCAAAAGTTTCTGATCTCCAAGACTGGTCGGAAATGGCCGTCGAATGGTCGCTCGGTGGGCCAAGCTTAATTCCACTGAGCGAGAACGAGATGCTGCGAGTTCGCGGCCGGATTGATCTGATCCTTGCACGGGAGAAATCTGACCAATCGAAAATCGGTTATAAAGACCTTTGGGTTGTCTATTACAAAACAGGACGGCAGCGCGGCTTTAGTTTGAAGGAACTGCGGCGTAAAGACACGCCTGAGCGGAAATTTCGCAAGCAATTGATCGAAGGCCGCGGCGTTCAGCTCGCGCTGTACGCGCTCGCGGTGCACGCGCTCGGCGCTGGGCACGTGCAACTGACGCTGCTTTCTCCGGCCGAACAGCTCGAACCGCAGTTTCATTTGGCCGACGTGCTCGCACAAAAAGATTTCTGGAGCGAGCTGCGCCGGATGCAGGAGACCGGGGTGTTCGGAATGCTCGGACCGGTGCACACCGACTTTGGCTTCGTGAGGAAATATCCCCTTGCGACCCTGCCGATCGACGAGGATCTGCTCGAAGCGAAATGGGCGCTGACCCATCCAGCGTTCGTGCTTGAAGAGGAGGAGGAAGCAAAGTGACGGCGATTGCCGACGAAGCAGCGCGGCAGCGATTTGCTCGGGAATTGGACCGCAATTTCTCGGTCGTCGCTTCGGCGGGCTCGGGCAAAACACGCGCGATCACCGATCGGATCGTCGAGATCGCGCACCGTCCACAGCGCGCGCTTGAATGGCTGCCGCAGCTCGTGGTCGTCACTTACACGAATCGCGCTGCCGATGAAATGCAGCAGCGAACGCGCCATCGAATCCTCGAAGCCAAACTGCCGCTGGACACCGTGGAAGCGTTCGGCCGCGCGTTTTTCGGAACGATTCATGCCTTCTGCATGAAATTACTCGCGACGCATGGACACCGTCTCGGTCTGCCGGCGAGACTCGAAACGATCACCGACGATGATGATGATCTGTGGAACGAATTCGTCCAGCAACAGACGGAGATCGGTCATTCGTTAGGCGAAGAAAATCGCCGTCTGCTGTTGCGCTTAATGCAGGCGCGGCAGTTGATGGAGCTCGCACGAAACCGCGAACACGCCTTCGTCCCGCCGCAATCGCTCGGACGCTGTCCGGAATGCGATTTCAGGAAAGTCGAAACCGCGATCGAGAACGTGCAGGCGACGAACGTTCCGAAGGCAAAGGCGCAACTCCGCGAATGGCTGCGGCGCTGGCGCGACACGGATGAGTTCGCGCCTTGGCCACCGTGTGCCACCACAGCGAGAGATTTCACCGCGCGCTGGCGCGAAGCATTTCGACCGCTGCGGGAATGGGCAAGCGCGTGCGCGTCGTGCGTGGCCTCTGAAGTGCAACGCGATTATCGCGAGTTTCGCCTGGCTCGTGGCGCGATCACCTATTCGGATCAAGTCGCGCTCGCTGCGGAACTGTTGCGTCTGCCGGACGTGGCGAGGCGTATTCATGAGAAGAATTATCGCGTCATTCTCGACGAAGCTCAGGACACCGATCCGCAGCAATTTTTTGTTTTGCTCGAAATTACGCGGCCGATGGACGCTACCGGCGAATGGCTTGAAACCAAACGCGATCACCCGCCTTCGCGCAGCTACGGCGCGGCAGGTCCCCGCACCGGGCACTTCTGCATGGTCGGCGATTTTCAGCAATCGATTTATCGCAACCCAGGTGATCTGAATCACTATCGCGAGCTTCATCGAAATTTGATCGCAACCGGCGCAGCCGAAGAACTGAAATTCTCCGTAACCTTCCGGCTCGATCAGGTGCAGCTCGATTTCGTGAACGACACATTCCCGAAAATTCTGAACAATACTGAGGGGCAGGTTGAGTTTATTGAGCTCAGTCCGCGCCCGGGAATTCTGCCTGGCCAGGTAATTCGCTTCGAGTTCGGTGACGACATTGACGGGTCGCTGACCGAAACCCGAAGCGCCCAGATCGAAGCTGACCGTTTGGCGAAATGGATCTGGGACGCGGGTTTGCAGAAGCTGCGGGCGAGATGTTGGCGCGAAGTCGCGATTCTATGCCCACGCAAAGCATGGTTACGCGCAATTCGCGACGCGTTGCTCGAACAACGAATTCCGGTCGAGGTTCAATCGGAAAGCGATCGACAGGCAGAGCATCCGGCGTACGCGTGGCTCACAGCGCTCCTCGCAATCATGGTCGATCCGAATGCGAGCTACGAAATCGTGGGAGTAATGAGAGAAGTGTTCGGAATCTCCGATGACGAGCTGGCGCGATTTGCTCAAGGGAATGGCTACAAATTTCAAATCGAGCGGAAAGCCAGCGGGCGCGGAGTCGTTACGGATAGGTTGAATCTGCTGAGGCAAGTTCGTGAAACTTTGCCCCATCAGCCGCTCTTTAGCGCCGTGCGCGAGATCGTGCGAATGACGCAGCTGCGCGAGCGATTGCGGACTCTGCCGCGCGAAGAATTCGGCAATTCGACGAACGACCTGGAGAAATTGCTCAGTGCAGCGGCAGCCGCCGAGTCGCGGCAGGAGTCGCTGGCCGACTTTGCCTTGACGCTTCGGCGCAATTTCGATCAGACCCGCGAAACTGAACCGGCGGAAGCCGATGCGGTCCAACTTATCACCGCGCACAAGGCGAAAGGATCGGAGTGGGACACGGTGATTGTCCCGTTTCTGGCGCGTGAGGCGCGGCTGGGCGGGAACATTCGTTATCCGCTTGTCATTCCCGGCGAGCAACCCTTCATCGCTTTCGATCGAAGCGATCGCGCGGATCTGGAAGAAGAGATGAAAAAGATCCAGCGCCAACAAATGGAGCGCCTGCTTTACGTGGCACTCACACGCGCGCGCCACACGCTGGTGCTTGCGCTCGACGCCGACTTCTTTCGAGGCAAGCGCGGCGTCCACAGCGACACCCAACTGAAATGGCTGCAAGCCGACGTAAACGAGGCGAACGCCGAAATCATGTCGGCTCTTTCGGATGAAGCGACAGCTTGCGAAGAAACCGCTGCACGTCAAAAGGAACGGGCGCCTGAATCAGTGAGTGACAGTTTACGCGCGCTTCGACTTGAGACTGGTTGGGTGGACATCGCGCGGCAGAGAGCGGGTTCCATCATAGAGACAGTCACTCCGAGTCAGTTCGCGCCGGAAGAAGAGCTCAGCGAAACACCGAGTACGGAGAAATGGATCGAGATCGAACCGGAATTGCGACCACCGCGAATTGATAATCCAGCCACCCGTTACGGCGTTTGGTGGCATGATTTCGCCGAACAAATCCCCTGGTGGTCCGAGCCGAACAAGTGGAACCAAACTTTCGAGCACAACCTTGCAGCATCGCCGGATCTTGCACGCTCGAAGCGCGAATGGCAACTGTTGCTAAAGCAGATCGAATCGGCCGAGGGACTCGGCAGGCGTTTGCGCGACGCAAATTTAGTTCGTCAAGAGATGCCGTTCTTCTGGGGGATCGATGAGCGTAAATGTCTGGAAGGAATAATCGATCTTGCGCTCTTTAAAGCAGATGCAAAGAAATGGTTCATTGTGGATTGGAAAACCAATAGGCTCGAACCCGATCAGACAGACAAGTTGCGCATCTCTTATCGGCCGCAGATCTCAGCGTATTGGAAAGTAGTCGTTGAAATGACCAGGCAGCCGGTCAGCGCGGGGATTTATTCGACCTCCACCGGACAACTGCTCGTTTACAGCGAAAACGAACTGGCCGCCGAGTGGGAGCGACTCAAGACTTTACCGGCCCACGATCTCACCGCCGAAATCGCGGATTCCCGGTAGACACGCCTGCTGGCGAGCGCGCCTCGTAATCAACTCTCGCGTTCGCCGCGGATGAATTGCTCGACGCAGCGATACGCTTCGTCGTCCGTCATTTGAACCGGCGGATGTTTGGAGAAATAGGCAGAAGGGGAATGCAGCACACCACCAATGCCGCGATCGAGCGCAAGTTTGCAGCAACGGATGGCGTCGATGGCCACACCGGCGGAGTTTGGCGAATCTTCAACGGAAAGTTTCACATCGATTTCCATCGGCACATCGCCAAAGAGCCGGCCTTCCACGCGAATAAAAGCAATTTTGTTGTCGAGCTGCCACGGCACGTAATCGCTTGGGCCGATGTGGATATTTTCATCCGCCAGACGCTCGCCGATCACCGATTGCACGGCTTCAGTCTTCGAGGTTTTCTTTGACGCCAACCGGGTGCGATTGAGCATATTCAAGAAATCGGTGTTGCCGCCGGTATTTAATTGATAGGTGCGAACGACTTTTACGCCGCGCTTACGGAAAAGATCAACCAGCATTCGATGCAGGATCGTTGCGCCCATTTGCGCTTTGATGTCGTCGCCGATAAGGGGCAGGTTTTTATCGGCAAAGCGCTTCGACCACGTCGGATCGCTCGCGATGAAGACCGGAATATTGTTGACAAAGCCCAGCCCGGCTTCGAGCGCACAGCCAGCATAAAATCGGGTGGCTTGTTCGGAGCCGACAGGGAGATAATTGACCATCAGTTCCGCGGATGAATTTTTCAACTCGGCGATAATGTCTTCGCGAGTGGATTCTTTCTCCAGTGGCAGGAATGTGCGAAGTGGATCCTGATCGTGCATGTGCGGAGGATAGCCATCGAGAACGCAACCCATCTTCACAATCGCGCCGGTGAGCTTGATTTTCTCAGAGAAGGCCTTGGTGCAATTGGGCGGCGAGAAGATCGCTTTGCTGACGTCCAGACCGACTTTACGGCGGTCGATGTCAAAAGCAGCGACAACCTCGATATCGCCCGGCCGGTAGAAACCGATCTGCCGGTGCATCAACCCGGTGCCAGCGCCATTGGCGGAGGAGCCGTCATAAAAATTGATTCCCTGGACAAGAGAGCTGGCGCAGTTTCCAACCCCGACGATGGCGATTCTTATTTTTCTCATTTCTAAATTGTTAAAGCTGAAAAGCTATCTGAATTAGATTATTCGAAGCAAGACATAAGTTAGGCCGTTTCATCACGATAGGCTGTGCCTGTCTGTAGCTCCAAGTATTGCAAGCGCCGAATGTGTCCGAAGTCGCGCCAGCTTGCAAGAACTGATATAAGGGGAAAAGTCACGGGCATTCTTGGTGCAAAGAAGGCCCTTGCGAGGAGATAAACGAAATGCGCTTGAAGTTTGCGGCCATCAGCATCCTGATCCCTGCCGCATTGGCCGCTTCCCCGAAAGCCCTCTGGGCGCTACCCGTGTACACGATCGACCAGGCGGTCGCCGTCGCCCAAGAGCGCAACCCGGAGATCTTGATTGCACGTAAGAAGGTCCTGGCAGCGCGTGGCGGTTTCATTGAAGCACGTTCCGGATTTCTGCCCTCCTTAACCTCCAGTGGGCTGTACGATAAACGACAGACTCAAAGCGAGACGAACCTCCGACAGGAAGATTACAACGCAATATTGCGCCTCGAACAGAACCTTTACACCGGCGGAGCAGTAACCAGCCAGGTGGCAATCGCACAGTTGAACGTCGCCAAAGCGAATTATGAGCTTCAGGAAATTGCTAACCGCGTGACGATGGATGTGCGAGTCGCCTTCAACGAACTATTGCTAAACCGCGCAAAGATCCGGGTGCGCGAAGATTCTGTTCGGGTGTTAGACGAAGAACTCAAAAGCCAGCAGGAACAATTGAGCGCCGGGATTGTGAGTAACTTGAACGTTCAACGAGCCGAGGTGGCCCTAGCCAACGAGCGGCCAGAACTGTTCAATGCACAGACCGAATTGAAAAACTCCTACTTGCGGTTGGCGGAACTTTTCGGCACCGATCTGGCGCCTGCACGGCAGGCGCCGCCGTTCGAGGTTTCCGGTGAATTGCAATATCGGCCCAATCATGCGGATCTTAACGATTGCCTGGCCCGGGCTGACACGAACCGGCCGGTGATCAAAGCCCGGCAGAAGGATATCGAGATCGAAGACCGACAATACGTTCTGGACCGGAGCGCGATGCGTCCACATGTGCGCGCGTTTTCAGGGTATGAAGTTTACAGCGAGCGTGACCCGGATGTAGGCCAGGAATTTAACTACGGGGGTGTGGTAGGGATAAACGCAACGTGGAACATCTTTGATGGATTCGCGACCAAAGGTCGCATGCAGGCGACGCGCGCCCGACGCGAGGCAGCAGTGCAAGCTCTGGCAGCAGCGCGGCGGAGCGTTGCCTCAGAAGTGCGCAGCGCATTTTTGGATCTTCAACAAGCCGATCGCGTCCTCGAATCCGAGACAAAAAATGTGCAGACGGCGGACGAGGCTCTTGAGATGGCGAAAGGCAATTTCGCTGCCGGATTGGGAACACAGCTCGACATCCTGCAAGCCGCATCCGACGTAACCCGGACGCGCACCACTCGATTGAGCGCGATTTATCTACACAATGTGGCTCTCGCGCGGCTGGCACACGCCTGTGCGAGTTCAGCTGAAGCGCTCGATTTCGGATCACAAATCACAAAGGCCAAGAGTGAAAAGCCCAACGCAGCGCAGCTTTCCGATGTAGCGCGACCGCCGGAGAAATTAAGCCAGCGATGAGGCCGCGAATTCTCTTTCTGGGGAGCAAGTCTGTAGCCGTCGCCCTGTGGGCGACCCGACAAGCGCATGTTAAACACATCAGCGCTACGCTTTCCACACGGAAGCGGCTACCCCGTATTATTCACCTTTTCATCCTGCTTCTCGTAATTTGTTTCACGCACACAACCCGCGCCATCACGCTTGAGAGAGTTCTCCAAACCACACTCGAGAAAAATCCCGCGATCCAGGAAGCGAAATCGGGTCTGGAGCAAGCGGCCGGGCAGCGGCTGGTTTTTCGTTCCGTCGTCTGGCCTCACGCCGAATTGGGCATGCCGGCGGGTGTGCAGGCTGGTCACCGGGCTGGTGAAAGCGGAGTAAAAGGCTTTGTCGTCGGGCGCGGGTGGCTCGAGCAGACGTTGTTCAATATGGCGGTGCCGCCGTCGGTCCGGCGTGGAGATATCGAAGTTCTCATCGCCCAACAGCAATTGAACGTTGCCGTAGTGGAGCAGCTGCACGCGGCGCGGCTGGCGTTTTACACGGCGCTTTATAATCGGTCGCTTGAGTCAATTCGGGACGAACAACGACAAAAATTGGACGAGAACGTTACCACTCAGAAGGATCGTTTTGAAGCCGGGTTGGCCGATAAGACCGCATTCACAAGCGCAACTGTCCAGTCGTCCGAACTGGTCCCGCAAATTGAAAGCGCGCACGGCGCATATCGGCAGGCGCAATTGAAATTGGCGGAAGCAATGGCAATCGATCCTGCAAAATCAAGGTTGCCCGAGCCGGAAGGCGAACTGCAGTTCGTTCCGCTGCGCGTCGATGTTGATTCCGAAACAGCAGCGGCCTTGCGACGACGGGCCGATCTCAAGCTCGCCCGTTTATTCGTGCGCTCTGCTAATGAGGATCAACGGATCATCGCGGCCGACTATTATCCCGCCGTCGTGGGAAGCATTCCTGGTGAGTGGGTTCCTGTAACAGGCATCCATCGCCAGGGGTCAACAAGCAAGACACAGGACTTTATCGGGTCGGAGATTCGTGAAAAGGCGGCATACACGTGGCGGGTAATCGATAACGGCAAAGTAGGCGGCGCAGTGTTGAAAGCGCGCGCAGCACGGGAAATGAACGAACTGACGTGCAGGAAACTGGAAGCAAATGTCAGCCGCGAACTTTCGCGAATCGCCAACAACCTTAACGGAATCGATGCCCGCGAAAGGTCGCTCTCGGCAGCGTCCGTCGCTGCAGAGGAAAGCGCCCGGACGGTTCGGGAAAATGTCGCCAGCGGCCTCGCCTCGCCTCTCGAATACCGCGTGACTGAAAATGCCTTCTTAAAGACCAAAAGCGGTCTGCTGGATGCTATTTATCAGCATAACCTTGCCGTTGCAGAATGGGACCGTGCCGCCGGGCGCTATTTTCAATTTTCGGACGACACCGCCGCTTCGCGGGCTAATGCAGGTGATTCGTTGAAGCGTTGAAGCGTTGAAGCGTTACATCGGCTGTCACTTCAATACTTTTGCGCTTGGATCGACGAATGACCCATGACCCGCGGGACATTTTGGCATTGGCTTGGGGATTTCTTCACTGATCGAACGGAGATTTCTGCTGCAGTGTCTTGGCAATAATGCTCTCGAACATCCACCAACAAACGCAAACGGGAACGGCAACCGCTGGGCGCGCAGTTATTGCAAACAAGAGTCATGGACGCGACACTGGTTCTCCAAAATTGAAATTGCCGGAATCAAAAAGGATTTTGTGGGTTGGCGGAGCGGCGGCGGCCGTGCTCCTTTTCGCACTGGCGTATTACTTTCTTATGCCGGTGGCAGAAGTGGCTACTGTCCGCCGGGGGACTGCCATCTCCGCCGTTTACGGTACTGTGCGGATCGAACCGGCCTTTGTCGTGCGCATTCGCGCGCAAAATGACGGCTTCATCCAATTGGCGGAAGCTTTCTCGGCTGGTCGCGGTGCAATCGGCAAGGGCGTCGAAAAAGGGCAGTTGCTGGCGACGATCGCCGACGAAGAGACCGCTCGACAACTGAAGCAGGCGCGAGCCGATTTGCAGGCCGCAGTTGACCGGGCGGCGGTGGCCCTACCCTCGTCTGAGTTGCTCAAAGCGGCCGAGGATAATCTGCAACGGCTCCAAAAAGTGGTCTCCTCCGGAAACGTGCCGGCTGTTGAATACGAAAAGGCCAGGAGCGAAGCAAACCGGCTGCGAGGCGCAGTAGAAACGGAGCGAATCGAGCGAGATCGCAATCTCAACTCACTAAAGGAAACAGCGAGAAAATTGGAAGCTCAGATGAAGAGCGCCGAAGTCCGTTCGCCTATGGACGGCCTTCTCACCAACGTACAGACAATCGATGGGGAACTGGTGTCAGACGGGAACGAGTTGTTCACAGTTTCTTCACGCAAAAATTACGTTCGCGGCGAAGTAAACGAGGAGGATGTGGGCGAAGTGAAACCCGGAATGAAAGCAAAGGTGCAGCTGTATGCATATCGCACGCGGAGCTTCACTGCGCGAGTCACGTCGGTTCAACCTGCTGCCGATCCAACCACCCAGCGCTACACTGTTGTGCTGGAGATGGACAATCCACCCGACAATTTGATGGTGGGAATGACGGGGGAGATGAACATCATCACCGGCACGCATGAGAACGCTCTTTTGGTGCCGACGCGCGCTTTGCTTGTCGATCAAGCTTTGATCGTAAAGCATGGCATTGTGCATTCGCGCACAGTTGGTGTCGGATTTCGCACACTCGATTTTACTGAAGTGACAAGTGGCTTCGAAGAGGGCAGTCACGTGATCGTCTCCGATCAGGACAAATTCCATCCTGGAGAAGCCGTGCGGCAGCGAATGGTCGCTTCACCGCCCCCGTCGAAGGCGCCATGACGCCGCCACTTTATATTGCGCTGCGGTTTTTGACGCATCGCAAGCGCGCATTGCTTCTGAGCCTTAGCGGTGTTGTTTTCGGCGTCGCCATCTTCATCTGCACGCAAGCGCAGACGCAGGGTTTCGCACGTTATTTCATCGACTCAACCATCGGCAGCAATGGCGCGCTGGTCATCAAATCGCGTTTTCGCCCCCGGTACGAACCGCTCATGGTTTCTGCGAGAAGTTCCAATGGGAAGATGGGGCGGCGCCTCTATTTCGAAGGGATTAGTAACCCTAATGAGATAATGAGGGTGAGCAGGCAATTTTCGAACGTTGTTTCGTGCTCGCCTGTCCTGCGCGGAACCGTTAGCGCTCGCGCAGGATTTGAGAACGCTACTGTCGATCTTTACGGCATTGATCCGGCCCTGCACGCGCAGACCACCGATATTCTTCACCAACTCATTGACGGGAACTTTGATGATTTTCGCAACAATACCAGCTCGATCATTATCGGTTCGCGCCTGGCAGAACTACTTCAGGCTGGCGTCGGCGACACAGTGCAATTGCTGGCGCCCAATGGCGAGTACTGGCGATTCACCGTTGCGGCGATCGCGCGCGCAGGCATTGGCTCCATTGATTCCACCAGGGTTTATTCGCATGCAAGGGTCGCGCAGGCGCTTTTGCAACAACCTTCCGGCGCGTCGATGATCGTTTACAAACTGCGCAATCCCGATCGCGCGCCTGCGTTGGCCAACCGTTTCGAAGCGCTTTTTCAACACAATGCCTCGAGCTGGCAGGAACGCGAGGAGAGCACACTGCAACTTTTTCTGACCTTAAGAATGTCCGTCGCGATCACAGTGTCTCTGATCATTCTGTTGGCTGGCTTCGGTATTTTTAATGTCCTGACGATGTCGGTGCTGGCGAAAATTAAGGAGATCGCGATTTTGCGTTCGATGGGTTACCGCCGGATCGACATTGCCTCGATTTTCTTGTGGCAGGGCGCGTTGATCGCAGCGGCCGGGTCGCTGCTCGGTTGTTTGTTGGGCGCGTTGATGACCTGGGGCGTGTCGCACATCCCCATTCGCCTCCGAGGTCTGCTTTACACGAACTATTTTCTGGTAACCTGGGATTGGCGCCATTACGTCTTCGCAACGTTGCTCGCGATTCTGGCCGTATTCATCGCGAGTTATGTTCCGGCACGCCGCGCCGCTGAGTTGCCACCGGTGGTAACCCTGCGAGGCTCCAGCGTGTGAACTCGGAAATCTGCCTCAGTTGCGAAGCGATCGAACGCTATTTGGGCGAAGAAGAAGAACGTGTGCACGCCTTGCGCGGCGTCTCACTGGATCTCAAGCCCGGCATCATCCATGCCGTCGTAGGTCCGTCCGGCTGCGGCAAAAGTTCGTTGCTCTATATTCTCGGTCTGCTCGATCCGCCCGACGCCGGGTGCGTTTCAATCGAATCGGAGCTGGTGTCTCAGCTAAGTGATGACGAGCTGGCGTACAAGCGGAGCAAGTTCATCGGCTTCATTTTTCAGTTCCATTTTCTGATGGAGGATTTCACCGCACAAGAGAACGTGATGATTCCGATGCGCAAACTGGGGCAGCTTTCCGATGGTGAGATGCGCGAACGCGCTGCCGGCTTGCTGGAAGCGGTAGGCTTGGGAGACAAATTGCGAAGACCGAGTCGTCATCTCTCCGGAGGCGAACAACAACGCGTGGCTATCGCACGCTCCCTCGCCAATGATCCGCGAGTCATTCTGGCGGACGAACCGACCGGTAATCTCGACACTGCCAACTCGGAGCGCGCCTTTGAGCTGCTTCAGAATATTGTGCAACAAGGCGAGAAAGCCTTGCTCCTGGCCACCCATAATCCGGCCATTGCCGAAGC
>QHNR01000080.1 GCA_003218475.1 Verrucomicrobiota bacterium
CGGACGGAATCGTGAATATCGTATTCGGATTTTTCACGAGGGGCGGGCTTTTCATGTGGCCGCTGCTGGCCTGCTCGATTGTCTCGGTGACGACGATGATTTTGCGCGGGCTCGCGCTGCGACGCAAGAACGTGATGCCGCCGCTAATCGAACAGGAAATAGAACGTCTCGCGCCCGGCGAAAGTCCGGAGCTGTTGTCACGAATCCTGCATCACGATCCTTCGTCGCTGGCGCGGATCACGCGTGTCGCGCTGCAATATTTGCGTGCGCCGCGTTCGGAAAACATCGAAGCGGTCCAAACTCGTGCACGCCACGAGATGGTTCGGCTGGAAAAGGGCCTCATTGTGCTTGAAGTCATCGTCGGCATCGCTCCCTTGCTCGGGCTGATCGGCGCCGTCTCAGGACTCGTCCACGTTTTTTCCCACCTTGGATTGAGCTCGGGCGCAGCGGATACGCGTCAGATCGCGCTCGGAATCGCCGAAGCATTGAACGCCACCGTCTTCGGGCTCTCGATTGCCGTGCCGACACTGATCGGGTTCACCTATTTTTCGAGAAAAGTAGAGGTGATGTCGGTGGAGATGGAAACTTTGGTCGTCGAGCTAATCAATAAACTCTATTACGGCCGCTCCTCGCGGGAATTTGAAGCGGTAAAACCGCCCCCCACCACGCAGATACCGATTCCGACGCCGGTAGCCTGAAATGGCGCGGCGCATCTGAGCACATGAAATTCGCAGTGCGAAAACGGCGGGCACCCCTCATTATTATCGTGTCGCTCGTCGATATCCTTATCATCCTGCTCATCTTTTTTGTCGTTTCGACGACCTTCAAAAAGGACCAGCCAGAGGTCCAGATTAATTTGCCAGAGTCCAAGACGGCGCAGAAACGGCCGGGTGAACTCGAACACGCGATTGTTAGTATCGATCAAAATGACGAGGTTAAACTGGACGGACGCGCCATAACCGTGGACGAACTGGAGGGGGCGGTGAGTGGTTTGCCTGAAGCGCGCAAATCAGCGCTTGCGCTGCAAGCGGACAAAAAAGCCTCCTTCGGCACGATCATTAAGGTGATGGATGCGTTGAAACTGGCAGGCGTGAGAAATTTGCCGGCGTTTACCCGGGAAGAAAAATGATCCTGCCGATTTTGCAGTACGGGGACCCGATCCTTCGGGCAAAGGGCAAACGGATCGAGGAAATCAACGATCGCATTCGGGAGCTGGCGGCGAACATGCTTGAGACGATGCATGCCGCGCACGGCGTGGGACTGGCGGCGCAGCAGATTGGTGAAGCGTTGCAACTCACTGTGCTGGATGTTTCGGCAGTCGAAGACCGGCCGACCATGTTGAAACTAGATGCAACGGATGTCGATCCAAAGACGGCGATGCCGCTCGTGTTGATTAACCCCGAAATCGAGCTCCACGGCGAAACTGAAGTTGGCGTAGAAGGCTGCTTAAGTTTTCCGGAAATCACCGGCGACATTGAACGGGCGCAGTCGGTCATCGTGCGCGCACAAACATTGGAAGGCGGCACCATCCACATTGAAGCGAGCGGATTTCTCGCGCGGGCGATTCAGCATGAAGGCGACCATCTTAGCGGAATCTTATTCATCGACCGGATGCGTTCGGCGGCAAAGGCCGCATTGTCGAGCCGCCTGAGACGGTTACAGAAAGAGACCAAACGCGGCACCAGACATCGAGAACCGCTCGTAAGTGAGACGACGCTGTAGCAGCGACGGGCTGGATATGTGTTTAGCGCCCAAGGCGCGTCTCATATTAGCCTGGGGCATCGCCCCAGGAATCCGATTGTTACGTAAATGAAACTGAAAGCACGGCTTCAGTCCCGCGATGATTCTCAGTCCCGAATATACTGCACGTCGAAATTAATGGCGCTAACGATCGAAAGGAAATCACGGCAGAAGTGATTCGCGCTTTCAGCGCTGGCGTATTTTGGATTCGGCGAATCCTGTGGCGGTGCCCCAGGCTCAGTCATGCGGGCGCGCCCTCAGCGCTAAACACATAGCAGGCTAGAAGCCCGCATGCCACGACAGCCAAGATGGCTATCTTCCAGTCAGAAACCCGGTCAACGGACTCGTGGCCGCCGCCACGTTGAGTTTTTCTGCTAATCCGATTTCGCGCGCTTCGCGGCCTGCTTCGATCGCTTTTTTGAACGCTTTTGCCATGCGAACGGGATCGGAGGCGATTGCAATCGCCGTATTCACCAAGACTGCGTCGGCGCCCATTTCCATTGCTTCAGCAGCGTGACTTGGCGCGCCCAATCCGGCATCAACGACTACCGGCACGATGGCTTGCTCGATGATGATCTCGATCTGCAGACGCGCTTCGATACCGCGATTGCTGCCGATCGGCGAACCCAGTGGCATCACCGTGGCCGTTCCGATGTCCTGCAATCGTTTCGCCAGGACCGGATCGGCATTGATGTAGGGGAGCACGGTGAACCCTTCTTTCACGAGAATTTCCGCAGCCGCCAATGTCTCAACCGGATCTGGAAGCAGATATCGTGGATCCGGATGAATCTCGAGTTTGATCCATGTGGGCAAACCTGCGCTTGCAGCCAGCCGCGCGAGCCGGACAGCCTCCTCCGCGTTGCGCGCGCCGCTCGTATTCGGAAGGAGAAGAAAGCGTTTCGGATCGATGAAATCGAGAATGTTCGCAAACGGATCGTGTTTACCGGAAATATCTGCGCGTCGCAGCGCGACCGTCACCAATTCCGTGCCGCTTGCAATAAGCGCATCCCGCATCAGCTCGTTAGACGCGAATTTTCCCGTGCCCACGAGCAGACGCGACGTGAACTCGCGATCTGCAATCTTCAATTTCGAAGGCTTGTCCGCCATTGCCAAAAAGATAAACGAATTCGTCCAAACGCGCGAATGTCGATCTGGGGAGCACAGGGCTGCCAGCCTGTCCTTTTTGGCAGCCTGCCGAAAAGCTTTTGGAGCGTTCGTAGCAGGGGAATTCTCGCGAGACGTGGAAGTCGTCGGCAAGCTGCCGACGACAACAGGCTGGCAGCCCTGTGCTCCCCAGAAAACGGACGCGTGTGATTTAGTGCTTGTACGACACGCATAATCGCGCGACATTTTTCTCCGTGACCAGGTTCGATCTTCGCCGAGAAGATTGCATCAAAGGAATGTCGCGACTGTCTGACGAACGCGTCGATCTGGTGGTGACGTCTCCTCCGTACAATCTCGGCATTAGCTACGGGAAATATTCCGACACGCAGGATCGACAATCCTATTTGCGGTGGTGCCATCGATGGGCGGAGAAAATTCGGCGAATTCTAAAACCAAGGGGCTCATTTTTTCTCAACCTCGGGGCGGCGCCATCGAACCCGATGCTGCCGCACGAAATCCTTATGACGCTGCGTGATTTGTTCGTGCTACAAAACACCATCCACTGGATCAAATCGATCGCGATCCGGAATGGCGAGGGCGAGCAGCGGTCGCACGGCCATTTCAAACCAATCAATTCGCCGCGTTTCCTTAACGATTGCCACGAATATGTTTTTCATTTCACGAAGTCAGGTCGTGTCGAACTCGATCGGCTCGCGCTTGGCGTTCCATATCAGGACAAAAGCAACATCGCCCGCTGGTCGCACACGCGCGGAAGCGACCTTCGCTGTCGCGGTAACACGTGGTTTGTTCCCTATGAAACGATTCAGAGCCGGGAGAAAGAGCGACCGCATCCCGCGACTTTTCCGGTCCAATTGGCTGAGTGGTGCATCAACCTGCACGGAGCATCGCGCGTGCATACAATGCTCGACCCATTTCTCGGTATCGGGAATTCAGCCGTGGCAGCGCAGCGCTGCGGCGTGAAAAGATTTATCGGGTTCGAAATCGATGAGACCTATCTGGCGGAAGCGAAACGCAGGATTGGGTAGCGCACTGCCTGCCCGCTGTGTGCGGGGTCTCGCGTGTCCGCCAGTCGGACGGACTGGTCCCGTGGCCAGCTGGCGACTCCGAAAGCTTTCGCGAGTCGCGAACGTTCGTTTGAATTGAAACCACAAACAAAGATTGTTTCGGCGAGAACGCCAAAACCAAGTCGCCGCGGCGACCGCGATGTCGAACAGATCACTCTTCGTTGGCAAGCTGATCGTCGCGCTGAATTTCTTCTCACTGTTCAGCGCCGAGTCAGCTGCGCCTTCACTTGATTTTGCTGGCACTAGCTTCGCTCCAGGTTCAACGGTCCAGGCTAATGTTCCTCTGAGCGCGCAGGAAAAATCATTGGCTGCGCAGGGAGGCAATGCGGTGCCTCCAAATGCAGTCGCTGTGCTGGGGACGCCTGTCAATTTCGATTCGCGAAAGAGTTGGCCAGTTTTGGTGATTTGTTCCACCAGCGATTTTAAACGTCAGAATCGAAATGACCTTGTCCAGTTTTACCGGAGGATGGGGCTTGCTGAAGGCTGGGTGCTGTTGGCTGGAGACGGGCCGCAACATGCGCGAAACGACACCGCCGCCTGGCGTGGCGCAATGACGCTCGCCGCGATTGACGCTCTGCATCGCAGTTTTAACCGGTTCGGAAAAGTGGCCGGTCGCGTGCGCCGGTTTCTCTGGAGGAGGAAAAGGAGTTGGTTACGTAGCGCCTTTGCTGGCCAGGAATGGTTGTCGCATCAGTGGAATTCATATGACGGGTGCGAACGAAGACCATCTGAGCGACGGGTACGCGCGGATCCAGCCCGGCGCGGATTTTCTTAACACAGCAATTTACATCAGCGCTGGGCGCGACGGCAGGATCCCGACCGTCGAGCAGCAATACACTGTCGCCGGTTTAATTAAGCGAACAGGGTTTCACCGAATGCGAATTGGGACTTTCCACGGCGGCCATGAAGTCAATGACGCGCAAACTTCCATCGCTTTGCGTTGGTTCCGCGAACTGCAGTAGGCAGAAACGCAGCCTAGTTCATTCAATCGCGGTCCGAAGTGCGTCGGCCAATCCGTGAGGATCATCACTGCCCAAGGCGAATTTTCGGCCGTTGCGCAACGTGATCGCCACGGCGTCCAATCCGGAAACATTGTAGAGCCAGCCGTACGGCGTCAGATGAATTCCCCAACCGTACCACCAAGGAATGCGAATCGGTCCGCACGCGGCGATCTCCGCAACCGACACTCGTTTGCGGATCATTCCAATGCCGAAGGACGCACACAAAGTTTCTTCGTTGATCGCGATGGTGAGTTTGTAGAACAGCGCGAGCGTAATCAGAAGCACGACGGAAACCACTAAGATACTCTTCCGATGCGCGATGATCCGAAGGTCGCGTTGATTGCAAACAGAACTGCTGCGACAAGCAGGGACCAAATGATCACGTGACCGATCTGTGTGTGCTCGTACTGCGTCACAGAAGCTTGCCTTCGGATGGCGCTTTCGTGTCGGACGCCTCGTGAAATTTCTCCAGCGATTTTACCAGAGTGCCCGGCAACGGATGCACCCGATCAAAAATGCGGGGTGCCAGCGGTTGGGCTGTTGTGTAACCGGCAGCGAACATTTCCAACTTTGAATCGAGATTGTCGATGTAATGCAACGTCATCGCTTCGGGTGTCTTCGGTTCAACTGGTGAACCTAACTCCTTCTGGCCATGATGGGCGCCAATTAGATGCAGGAGATGCAGGCGCACATCCTCCGATGGCGGCGAGTAACTTTTCCACATGTCTGTATTGTCGGCGCTGAGTCTTCGCCAGAGTGAATTCACTACCTCGAGTCCAATGGAAATGTGGCCGACTAGTTCACCGAGTTCATCGTAGTCCATAACAAAGCCGGTTTCGGAGAACTGGTTTTCCCAAAGTTTACCGGAGTCGTGAAAGAGAATACCGGCGATCAAAAGATCGAGGTTTAACTGCGGATAAAGCGGCGCGATGTCGCTCGCCACCCGCATCATTTGCGCCGTGTGCTCGACCAATCCGCCGCGTCGAGCGTGATGATATTTGCGTGCCGCTGCAGCGCGCCGAAACCGATCGCCCCATTCGTTCACAAACGTTTGCGTCAGGGTGCGGAGGCGAGGATCACGAATGCCGTCGATGGCTTGTACGATGAATTCCCAGTCAGTCGCTTGCTTTGCGCGCAGGTCCGCTGGCCCTACTAACAGCTCCTTGGTCTCTTGATCGGAGAGTGGCCGAAACATCCACTTGTCTGCCTCGAGTCCAAATTGCGGGTGTTGGCGAAACTCTCCAGTCAGTTCGATGAAACTTTCGCGCGTAAGTCCACTGCACGTTTTGTAGTTAGGATGGTCGCTCCAGACCCGCAGTTTCATGCGGTCGCACGCATCTGCCAGAACCAGTTCGCAGTACGGTTTGCCGTCGCGCTGCGTCTTCGCCGCGGCCGATTCCACTTGTACGTGCACGCGCGCCGGCACCGCGCTCCCACCAGTGCGGGACGCCGCCCGGCGAATGTCAGTCAAAGTCAGTAAATCCATCTCGACAAATCTAACACAAGTCGCAAACGCGCTGTAGCGTCCGCCATGTATTTGGCTAGCGCCAACGGCGCAATGTTTCATTCTAGCCTGGGGCATCGGCCCAGGGAATCGATTGCCCCTCGTGACCGAGCGCTGAAAGCGCGAGTCACTTTACCGAGACAAAGTTCGCGACTCGCGAAAGCTTTCGGAGTCGCCAGCTCGCCACGGGACGAGTCCGTCCGACTGGCGGACACGCCAGGGCGCGTGCGCTCCCCAGAGATGTACGCTCCATTTGCTCAATGTTTCTGAAGCACCTCGAGTGCAGCGCATGCGGTCTTCAGCACGAGTGGTCGCACCTGCAGAATGTCTGCCTTTCCTGCCACAAACCGCTCCTTGCGATTGTTGATCTTGCCGCGGCGAGTCGAATGCTCACGCGCGAGACACTCGCCACACGAGAAAAATCGTTGTGGCGTTATCGCGAAGTGTTGCCATTGCCTGACGACGTCGAGCCGGTTTCGCTGGGCGAAGGCGGAACGCCGCTTTTGCGCGCATCCGGCAGCTGCCGGACTGATGACATCGACCTGTGGATCAAAGATGAATCGCTAAATCCGACACAGAGTTTCAAGGCGCGCGGGATGAGCGTGGCCGTTTCGATGGCAAAATATCTTGGCGCCACCAAACTTGCGGCCCCCAGCGCCGGAAATGCCGGTGGCGCGCTCGCTGCCTACGCAGCTCGGGCGGGTCTCGAAGCGCACATCTTCATGCCTCGCGACACACCGCGCGCAAACATCATTGAATGCCGCGAGCTCGGTGCTCAAGTCACGTTGATTGACGGACTGATCACTAATTGCGGCGCCGAAATCGCCCGGCGAAAAGCAAAGGAAGGCTGGTTCGACATGTCCACGTTGAAAGAGCCATATCGCGTCGAGGGAAAAAAGACGCTCGGCTACGAATTGGCGGAGCAGTGCGCCTGGCAATTGCCCGACGTGATTCTTTATCCCACGGGCGGCGGCACCGGGCTTATCGGAATGTGGAAAGCGTTTGACGAAATGGAAACCCTCGGCTGGATCGGCAAAAAGCGACCACGCATGTTCGCCGTGCAAGCCACTGGTTGCGCACCAATCGTCCGCGCGTTCGAAGCCGGAGAAAAAATTGCGGCGGAATTTCCAGACGCGCGCACCGTGGCCACCGGTCTGCGCGTTCCGAAAGCGATCGGAGATTTCCTGATCCTGAACATTCTTTGTCAATCCAACGGCGGCGCAATCGCGGTCACTGACGAAGAAATGATCCGCAGCGCGCGCGAAGTGGGATCGACGCAAGGCCTTTTCGTCTGCCCAGAAGGAGGAGCGTGTTTCGCCGCTCTCAAATTGCTTTTCCACGCCGGCAAAATCGCGCCGGGCGAACACGTGGTCATTTTCAATACCGGCTCGGGAATCAAGTACCTTGAATGTTACGAACACCGCGGTGTCAGCCCCGACGGCCTTCTGGGATGAAATGGATTTCAAGCCGGTAGAGTCTTGATCCTTTTTGGCTTAGTATATTCGGTTTGATCTCTATTCGATTTCGACGGCGCACATTTCGTCGCACCACATCTCGATGCGGTGGCGAATCTGATCGCGGATTTCGCGCGTGCCTGCCAGGCGCTCTTCGCGCGTGCCCTCGAGTGCGGCGGGGTCCGGAAAACTCCAGTGCAAGCGGTTAGTCACGCCAGCAAAGATCGGACAGCGCTCGGCGCTGGTCTCATCGCAAACGGTGATCACATAGGCAAATAGTTCGCCCGATTTGAAGACGTCGAACACGGATTGAGTTTGCTTTTGCGAAATATCGATCCCCATCTCGCGCATTGCTTCGACTGCCAGTGGGTTCAGTGTGCCGGATTCGAGCCCCGCGCTGTGCGCTTCAAAACGATCGCCACAGATATCGTTGAGAAGCGCTTCGGCCATTTGGCTGCGGGCGCTGTTATGGACACAGATGAATAGGACTTTTTGTTTCATGATTATGCATGATGCCGCGAACATGGCAGAACGACAAGAAACGAGGGCTTGGGCAGCCGTCGGGTGCGCACAACGTAGAAACCGGATCTTCAGCGTCCCGCCGACACATTTGATCTGTGAACACGACGGCTGCGAAGCCGTCATTCCTTGGCTACGTCCGTTTGCCGACGAAGATGGAGATTCGCTTGGCGAATGCCTTCCCAGGCTCCGCATAAAAACGGCGCCCCAGTTCGAGTGCATTCGTGCGCAATCGTTTGCCGCGTTTACGGATTAGCTTCTGGAGGCACGCTAGTTCATCGCGCAGCGCTTCATCACCGCTTTCCTTCTCCAGGCGCGCCCACAGAAAATCGAAATCGTGCTCGCGTCCCAGCAATTCACCTAAAACTTCCGCGTCGTGGGCCATCTCCTCCAACACCACGCGATTGAGCGGCTGTAAAATACGCAACTGATACCAGAGGTCTTTTACCCGTTTCCGCCAGGCATGAAAACTTTCTGGCTCCGGGTCACAAATGGTTTTCGCTAGTCCGCGCTGGCCACGTTTGTAGATTTTTGCAACCGCGCCACAGATCTGCTTCCATGTGAGGTCTCCCAGCGGCCATTTCAAGAGACGCGCTTCCACGCGTTCCAATTGCGGGATCGCTTGTTTTTGCCAGCCGGCAAACGCAGCTGAAAAACTTTCCCGTTCCAATGTCAACAATTCCTCAAGACGAGGAAATGGATTGTCTTTTGGTCCTTTTGCGGTCTCTTCGCGCAATTGGACAAGTGTTTGCATTCTGACTTGCGCATCGCGCAAATCGGAAACCAATCGCCCGATCTTGCGCACGCAGCGATCTTCGCACGCGTGCTGATTTTTGCCGACTTCACCGACGGCGAGGCGCATTGCGGCGCGCAGTTTTTTCAAATGTTTGCGAACTTCGTGGACGGTGACGCCGCGCTGCTTCGCCGGGTGCCGGCACAATTTAAGAGCCGACTCGATTTGCTCGCAAAAGACCCGCTTCAGTCCGTCCGGCAACGGTTCGCGCAATTTTAACTTAAAACCCATCGTGTTGATTACTCGTTGGCCAGTCGCACGTTGCTGTAACGTTTCTCGCCAGTTACCTCGCGTCCAAACCAGGAAGGCGGTGTGAATTTGCGGCAGGTTACGCGGTCGGGGAATTCGACTTCCGCCACCACCAGACCGCCATGTCTACCGCGATAAACATCAATCTCGATCAGTAGATTTTTCCAGGGAATTTCGTACCGCACTTTGCGCAGTCTTCTCCCAGCGGTTCCCGGCCAAAGCGCGGCGAATTGTTTCGGACTGAGCTTGATCTCGCGTTCTTCCCGGTGCGCGCCGCGACCCACCTTGAAAGTGAGCGATGCAGTTTTGCCTTTTTTTCGGAGACGCACCTGTCTGCCTGCCGGTTCTGTCGCCAGATAACCTTGCTCGATAACGTAATGCCGTGAGCGCTTCAGTTGATCGGGCAGCTGCCTAAGCAAGAATTTGCGTTCAATTTCTCGATTGTTTCGCGTCTGATTGTCGACTTGCACAAGTTGAGAATGCTAAACGCGATGGATTTGCTGTCGAGATTTTCGCGCACTATAGGCTTAATCCTTACCTTCAATGGCAATCAAGGACATTCCCAGACTGAATTTTGCTCACCTACCGACGCCGGTGGAAGAACTCCCGAGGCTTCGAGAAGCTCTGCACGGCGGACCACGTTTGCTGGTCAAACGCGACGACCAAACCGGTGTCGCCTTTGGCGGCAACAAGACGCGCAAGCTGGAATTTTTGGTAGCGGAAGCGCGGGAGCAAGGTGCGAACACGTTGATCACTGGCGGAGCACTGCAGTCGAATCATTGCCGTCAGACTGCGGCGGCAGCGACTCGATTGGGATTCAGATGTATTCTCGTGCTAACCGGAGATAAGGCGCAGAAGGCGTCTGGAAATTTGCTGCTCGATCTATTATTTGGAGCGGAGATCGTGCACGTCGCCGATCGGAAGGACCGCGACACAATCCTACAAGAGACGTTTGATCGAGCGACCCAAGAAGGAACGAAACCTTACCTGGTTCCGTATGGCGGATCGAATCCCACAGGCGCGTTGGGATATGCATTCGCAATGAAAGAACTGATCGATCAGAACGTTGGCGCTGACTGGATCGTGTTTGCGACATCTTCCGGCGGAACCCATGCCGGATTGCTGTCGGGTCAGCGCGTTTTTGGATTCAGTGGCAAGATTATGGGAATCAGCGTTGATGAACCCGAAGAATGGTTGAAAAAGGAAGTGTCGCAATTAGCATCGGCAACCAGCGAGAAAGTTGGCGAGCGAATCGAGTTTGAGCCAGCCGATGTTCTTGTGAATGCAGCTTATTGCGATGCAGGCTACGGCGTCGTCACTGAAAGGGAGCGAGAAGCGATTCGGTTGTTCGCACGGCATGAAGGACTTTTGCTTGATCCAGTTTATACCGGACGCGCTGCCGCTGGGATGCTTGACCTAATCCGCAAAGGTTTTTTCAAGAAGGATGAGACTGTGCTGTTTCTACACACCGGCGGGTTACCAGCGCTGTTCGCCGACCAATACACAGACGAATTTCGGTGAAACTAGTCAGCTACCTGCAGAAGCAGCTTCTCCATTCTCAACGAGCCGTTTGAAATTGCGCAGATACTCCTCCACTCTCTGGGAGAGACTTGGAGGATCGAAAATCGAACGGATTTTCAACGTGACTTCCGTTTCCTCTTGAAAACGCGGCTCGAAGGAGACCACGCCTGACATGAAACCCTCCGACATTGTGCGCCACGCTATCCGGCGACCGGGAATTTGAAGCACGATGTGGAAAACTCCGTGTTGGTCATCGCCATTGGGACGCCACGTGTAAGAAAAATGCGCGTCATCAATTCTTCGCACCTCTCGCAACGGGGGAATGAATTTCGGCAGGTCCTCGATCCGCGACCATTGCTCATAGACCCGCTCGAGCGGTGCCTTCACAACAACGAATTGTTGGGCGGCGTTCATTCCTGGTTGAGCTAAGTCCATCGATTGTAGCAACTCGTTAGACGGAGAAGCGCGCGTACTGCTCCCTGGAAAGGGCGCGGTTCCATCCGTCTGTGAAGTTAAACAGGGTCATGTTCAGCACGAGCATCGGGTCGTGACGCCGCGAGGAACGCCGAAAAATCCTCCACATGGCCCGCTTGCGGTTGATCTGAGATTGTTTGGTTTTCATTTCTGATAATTTGCTTTCGGAAAGCTAGACAATCTCGCGCCGAACCACCACGAAGCGGTCGGAGGATTTTTCGATGCTTCGCAGGAGAGAGCGGGTAACACCTCTTTCGAGGGATACGAGTGACTCGAAAGAGGGAGCGAACGTCCTCTCATACCTTGCTCGCAGCAGCGGTGAACCGACTGAACTTGCACGCATCCGGTTCCAGCAGACGTGACGTTGGCATGCCACCTACTCAGCGGTCGTGTCACTGAAGAATCGCCGCTCTCCCCGCCACATGGCCACGACCCCGAGCGCCACGAGAATTCCCAGTGAGACTTCGGCAAAGCGATGCGCCGCAGCAATCCATGGCGCTTCCGCACGCGGAATAAGAACGATGATCACCAGCGTGATGCAGGCGTAGCTATACCCGACCTTTTCCAAATGAAGCACAAGCGATATCACCCCGAGAAGAAGCATCGCGAGCGCGAATACGAACAGGTTTGCGCCGAAGTAGGTTGATTCGATTGCCCCGATCGATGCACCCAGCGCGCTCGCGACGACCCGCTCGATCGCCAATGGCACCGTGTCACCCAGAGGTGATTGCATGACCACGACTGTGGCGATCGCAGCCCAGTATGCCTCAGGCAATCCTACTAGCCGCCCGAGCAATATCGAGATCGTCGCCGCAACCATTGTGCGGAAAGCGTGCGATAGCGACGGGAGGTTTTCTTTTCTCCAACTCCATAGTTTCATAGACCAATCATCTTCATTGCCGGTTTGCCTTGGCAAGGTCGCAATCTTTTATCTCTAAAGAGGTAGCGGGCACCAACTCCTACGTGGCACCGAAAAATCCCACGCTTGCGCAATAGCGATCAGCTTGTCGGGGCGAGTAGGTTCCGGCCATGAACGAAACCGATACTGGCCTTAACAGATACCTGCGAGAGATCGGGCGGTTTCCCCTTTTGACTCCGCAAGAAGAG
>QHNR01000083.1 GCA_003218475.1 Verrucomicrobiota bacterium
GACCGTTGATACGGCGAGTGGTAGCGTTACGAGTGCGGTGATGGATCAAAGCACAGGCAATGGGATTCTCGATAAGGTCACAACCGATACGTTTCGCAAGTGGCGGTTCAAACCCGGAACAGTATCGCAGATTCGGGTACCCATCAGCTATCAATGACTCCGAGCGTTCTAGCGGCGTACTCCCGTTTGATCGCCGGTGGCGGATTCCAGTTCCAGAAAAGCCGTCAACTTTTCATCCGCGCACACAACGAAACCCTTTCCGTCGTCGCGATAAAATCGGTGGACAAGCACTATTTTTGGCTGTTCTTTTGAGGCCGTTTTTTCATAGGTAAATCGGGGTCTTAGCTCAGTTGGTAGAGCGCCTCAATGGCATTGAGGAGGTCACGGGTTCGAATCCCGTAGGCTCCACTTCTCTTTTCTGCACACTGCCGGAGGTATCGCTCAGCTCTGTATTCTCGTGCTAATAACTTAGCCATCGCGCGGTAACAGACGCGTTACCTTTCCCATCCGGCGCACTGCGCGAGTCGGTGCGATTCTCCAAGCATGAAAACACTAAGCGATTGTACGGCAGGTTCTAGTAAGGGCGAGAATCGTCCTCTAGAAGATAACTTGGAGAAGAGAATTAAACCTCGAAAACGGTCCATCAGCCGTCGTGCGTTCCTGGGCAACACAATTGCCCTGGGAGCAGGAACAATGGGTGTAGGGCTGTTGACAAGCCCCCGCACCGCAGAAGCAATTAGCGGCGGTTTAACACCGGGAGACGCGGCATTGCTCCGGTTCCCAGCGGCGTTGGAGATACTCGAAGCCGACTTTTGGATTCAATATAACGAGCTCGGCGGCATCCAGGACGACGAAGTTCCAGGCGGCAGTGGCAATGAAGCCTACACGGACGCCTTGGAGGTTATTGAGGATGAAATGCAAGACTACATCCATGACAACACCGATGATGAGATCACTCACCACACCTTCCTCAACGCGTACCTGGTCTCCAAGGGAGCGGCTCCTGCAAATCTCGATGCGTTTCGCACATTAATGGGCAGCACCGCGATGGGAGTCAATCCAGACTTGGTTGGACACCGGCTCACTAACCTGACGCAACTTACCATCGACACCAGCTGGTGGACGCGCTACCGCGACGACAGCCATAACCCGGATCTTGACCCAACCCACGTCTTTCCGCAAGCTGTGCCGACTTTAGGTGTGAACCAGCATACGGCAATTCCCAGGAACGATGCGGATACAACGGATCCTAATTTCCTGCAGGCGATCGCGAACACGGCGGCTTTCCACTTTCCAACCATTGAACAAGGTGGCAACAGCCTGTATCCCTCGCTGGCACAGAGAGCGACCCATACGGAAGTCCTGCGCATCCTGATCAGCATCGGACCTACCGAGACCATGCACTTTCAAACGTGGTCGGATGTGGCGGGTAATGCGCCACCCCTGACGGCCGTTGATCCGGTGACAGGAGTGTCGGTGACATTTCCTGATCTGGAGGTGGAAGACGAGCTCTTCGACAAGGCTCTGATCATGCCCGAGCCGTGTCCGTTCCTGGATCGGAGCCTTCCCATTGTTTCGATCATTCGCCCAACCAAGACCGAAGGCGCTGCGATGGGTGCTCTCACGTTCCTAACAAACATGGGGCTTTTCATTGGCCAATCGCCTGCGTTCTTTGCGTACATGACCCAACTGGCGCGAGAAGCAGACAAGGCCAGACATGGTCGTGGTTAAGAAATGTAACTCGTGGCTTAACCGTTGAACAGCAACGTCACCGACGGTCCCGCGTAAAGTCGCGTCGTTCGCGTCCGCCCTAAGGGCAAGGGTTCAATCCCCTTGCCTTTGGAATCGCGATAGCCAGATCTATTCCGCCGGCGACAACCTATCCTCTGATGTTCGGCGGGATGATTTTTCTCTTTCATCAAAATGCTTTTCGAGGAACTATCCCCCGTTCCGCGGAAGTTGCGCAACATCGCTGGCCGAGCGGGTTTCCATCTGACGCTGGCCATCCCATGCACAGAGTAAACTCCATTGTCATGCATGCGCCGAAAGTGGCGATCTTTGAGACGGCGGCAAACCTGGAGCTATGGCCAAAAATCCTTCCGCATTACCGATATATCCGATTTCTGGAGCGTGGGCCCGATCGCAACATTGTAGTGATGGCAGCGCGGCGTTCCGGAATTCCGATCTCTTGGACCTCGGAACAAATCATCGATCGCAGCAGACTCGAAATTCACTTTCACCATTTAAAGGCCTGGACAAAAGGGATGCACGTGGTCTGGACCTTCGATGAAAGAGCGAATGGCGTGCTCGTGACAATCGCGCACGACTTGAATTTTCGTGTGAAGATTCTGGCGCCAATCGCCGAGAAAATCATTGGCGACTTTTTCATTGGGAATGTTGCCAACAAAACTTTGCGCTGTATGAAACAATATGTCGAAGCACGAGCCAGCAAGGTGACTGCATGAGCCCGCCTACGCCAAAGGCTTCCCCCTTCGCCAAGGCTACGGCGGACAAGACGGCGCGGCAGGCCCGGAGACGCGCGGTCATCACTGGTATCGGTCCGGTTACCTGCATCGGCATCGGTCTCGATCGGTTTTGGAATGGAATCATGGCGGAAAGGAGCGGGATCGGCAGCATCACGAGTTTTGACCCCAGCGTGTTTCGGGTGCGATGTGCCGGTGAAATTAGCGATTGGAATCCCGAGGAGTTTTTTTCCCCCCAGCGGCTGAAACGGCTTGATCGTTACGCGCAATTCGCCGTCGTCTCTGCGAAGCTCGCGCTGGAGGATTCGGGTCTTGAGTATTCCCGCGAACAACCGCAGGATCGCATCGGAGTCAGTTTCGGCACTGCGCTGGGTGGCGTTTGCAAAGCCGAGGAACAATACGTCAGATATTTGAAAAAGGGCGCGCGCGGCGTTCAGCCTACGCTTGCCGTCCAGGTGTTTGGTGGCTCGGCGCATTCAAACATCGCGATCGATTTCGGGTTCCGCGGAGTGGGCACGACCAACTCAAACAGCTGCGCCAGCGGCACAGTTTCCGTCGGCGAAGCGCTGCGTTATATCCGAGACGATTTTGCGGATGTGATCGTTGCAGGCGGCGCGGAAGCGCCACTGACGGCCATCACCATTGGCGCGTTTGACATCATTAAAACGATGAGCAGATGGGTTGGTGACCCGGCTCTGGCTTGTCGTCCATTCGATCTGTTGCGTGATGGATTTGTCATGGGCGAAGGCGGCGCTTCACTCATTGTCGAGGAACTCGAACACGCGCGAGCCCGTGGCGCCCGCATCTACGCAGAAGTGCTCGGGTACAGTTTAAACAACGATGCTTTCCACATGACTTCACCCTTGCCGAACGGCGAATCGTCCATTCGCGCGATGCGCGAAGCACTCGCGGACGCGCACCTGGCGCCCGAGCAAATCGATTACATCAACGCACACGCCAGTTCGACTCAGCTCAACGACAGCGCGGAAACGGCGTCGATCAAGCAAGTGTTTGGCGAGCATGCGCAGCGAATCCCTGTTAGCGGGACGAAAGGTTATTACGCGCATCCGCTGGGCGCGACCGGCGCGATCGAGGCGGCGCTTTGTGCACTCGCGTTGGACCGGCAGTGGGTCCCTCCAACCATTAACTATGGAAACCCAGATCCGGCGTGTGATCTCGATATTGTGCCGAATCACGGACGCGCGGCGGAGTTGATTTACGTGATGAGCAACTCGTTCGGGTTTGGTGGAATCAACGCCTGCGTGATTTTGGGAAGAATTCGCAACTAATTCAGCAGATGCGCTGAGACAGCGCACTCTACAGCAGTACCCGCAAGGCTGTAGCGTCCGCTGTCCTCAGCGGAGTAAATCCGGGCGATTCTCGCGTGTGCGCTTGATCGCCTGTTCCTTGCGCCACTTCGCGATCTCTGCGTGATTTCCCGAAAGCAAGACTTCTGGTACTTTCCACCCCCGGAACTCGGCAGGCCGTGTGTATTGCGGCGCTTCAAGTGCAGAGTGTTCGGAGCTGAAGCTATCGTCGACGGCGGATTGCTCGTCACCAAGCGTTCCCGGCAGCAAACGCACGATTGCATCGACCAAAACAGCCGCGGCGATTGCGCCGTTGGTGAGTACGTAGTCGCCAATCGAAATCTCCATATCGATAAGATGTTCGATCACGCGCTGATCGACTCCTTCGTAATGACCGCAGATGATGATAAGATGTGATTCCTCGGAAAGCTGTGCCGCCATTTGTTGATCGAAACGCCGGCCCGTGGGCGACATTAAGATCACTTTTGGCGTCTTTAATTGAACGTTGAACGCTGGACGTTGAGCGCCTGCTCGCGATTCATCGAAGTTGGACGTTTGCTGTCTTAGGTCTTCTACCGCGGCAAAAATCGGTTCCGGCTTCATCACCATCCCCTGCCCTCCGCCAAATGGCGTATCATCGACCACGTGGTGTTTGTCGGTCGTCCAATCGCGCAGGTTGTGAATCTGAACATCAACAATTCTCTTTTCCTGTGCGCGTTTCATTATGCTCTCGTTCAATGGCGCACGGCAGATTTCAGGAAACAGTGTGACGATGTCGATCCTCATTCGATGAAAACGTCGAACCCCAACGTCCAATATTGAGCCAGATGCGAAGATCTACTCGATAATTTCGAGGATAGCCCGCTCGCCGTGGCGCGCGGCGGAACTGGCCAGCAACGCACGAATAGCTTGAATGGTCTGTCCGCCCCGCCCAATCACACGGCCGACATCTCCTCTCCGAAGTTGTAGTTTGAAGATTGTCGTTCTGCCGCTTGGAATTTCTGTCAGCACCATATCATCAGGAAATTCAATCAGTTGCCGGATGACGAACTCGAGAAACTCTCTCATGCGTTAGGAAACTAGCCACGAATCCTCCTTCGCACAATGCTACGGCGCGACAGCTGACCACCCGCCTTCACTATGGCTACGGCGCGGCAGGCGAATGAAGGCGAATTTTTCGAGTCGCTGAACGAATGCTGTAGCGTCCGCTGTCCTCAGCGGAATACCTCACACTGCAGATGCAAAGTGCGCTGAGGACAGCGCACTCTACAGCTCGATAAGCGAAAATCCCGCCAGGCTGTTAGCTGGAACTCTCAGCCGTGGGTGGTGGCGAAGGTATAACCTCGTCTTGCGTCGATTGCGGGGTCGTTCGCTCCGATTGCGATGATAACTCGGGGGCTGTTGTCCTTTTCTTGCTCCTCTTGATCAGACTGCGCACCGTGTCAGACGGTTGGGCGCCCTTGCTAATCCAATACTCGGCCCGTTCAACCTTCAACGAGCTATTGTCACCTGGAGTCTTTGGATCGTACGTGCCGATGATCTCGATAAATTTTCCGTCGCGTGGACTGCGACTGTCGGCCACTACAATTTTGTAATACGGGCGATTTTTCGCGCCTTCTCTACGTAATCTGATTGAAACTGCCATATTTAAACAAGTTACATAGTTGAAAAGGTCACAAGAGTAGAGCGATTCGCCTTTTAGCGATGCAACTGTTGTAATCCTTTTAACATTTTTTTCATTTTGCCCGCGCTTTTCATCATCTTGCGCATCTGATCAAAGCGCCGCAGCAAATCGTTCACTTCCGTGACGGTGCAGCCGCTGCCGCGCGCGATGCGCTGACGGCGCCGCGCATTAAGAATGTCGGGGCGCGTCCGCTCTTCGTTTGTCATCGAAAGCACGATCGCTTCCGTGCGCTTCAGCTGCTTCTCGTCAATGGAGAGGCCTTGCATATTACTCATGCCGGGCAGCATGCCAAGAATATTCTCCAGTGGCCCCATTCGTTTCATCATCTTGAACTGCGCCAGGAAATCATTGAAATCGAATGAAGCGGTGCGCAATTTGCGCTCGAGCCGGGCGGCGTCTTCGACTTCCACCGCTTCGGCGGCTTTCTCGACGAGACCAATCACATCGCCCATCCCAAGGATCCGCCCCGCGAGCCGCTCAGGAATAAAGACTTCGAACTGATCAAGTTTTTCGCCCGTACCGGCGAATTTGATTGGCCGATGGGTCACTTCGCGCATTGATAACGCTGCGCCACCACGCGCATCGCCATCGAGCTTGGTCAAAATGATACCGCTGATCGCTAGTGCATGGTTGAAATGAGTTGCGACGCTGACCGCTTGCTGGCCCGTTGCCGCATCCACGACGAGCAAAGTTTCCTGCGGCTGCAAAAACTCTTTCAACTCTTTCAGTTCCTGAATCAATCGTTCGTTGATTTCCTGCCGCCCCGCCGTGTCGAAGATGTAAATGGAGGGGCGAGCTGCCGCCGGTCCCGGCGCGGGGATCACGTCGGCCAAGGCGTCGCCGGATCTTGGCCCGCTAGATTTCGCCAGCGCTGCCGCTGCGGCGCGTTGAACATTCTTCTCGTTTGGATCAGGCGCGTAAATCGGAACGTCAATTTGTTTCCCGAGCGTCACGAGTTGCTCAATCGCTGCTGGACGTTGCAGGTCGCACGGGACCAGTGCCGGGAGATGACCCTGTTTCTGTAAAAAACGCGCCAGCTTTGCCGAGGAAGTCGTCTTGCAGGACCCATTAAGACCAACGATCAAAATACGCCCCTGGTCTTGGAGGTGAAGCGGCGCGGAATCACCTCCGAGCAACGCAGTCAATTCGTCGTGGAAGATTTTTACGATCTGCTGACCGGGCGTGATGCTGCGGAGAACAGTTTCGCCCAGCGCTTTTTCTTTTACCCGCCCGATGAATCTTCTGGCGACCTGAAAATCTACATCCGCCTCGAGCAGCGCCAGGCGTACCTGACGCAACGCGGCGTCGACGTTGGCTTCGCTGATAACGCCATGCCCACGCAGGTCTTTGAAAATTTCCTGAAGCTTATCGCTGAGTTGTGGAAACATGCGGTTAGAGTTGAACGTGTCGTCGCAGTGTGGTTGGGGAGCACAGGCTGCTAGCCTGTCCTTTTCCGCAGCCTGCCGAAAAGCTACCGCGAGGTGAGCCGCGACCGGGACCAGCAGTAGCGCGATAATGTCGCCGGCAAGCTACCGGCGACTGCAGGCTGGCAGCCTGCGCTCCCCAAATTAACATCGCTCGATTATTTCTTCGGCGCTGCAGGTGGCGATTTCGTCGCTCCCGCCACGGCTTGCTCGATCCCAAACGTCCAGTGCGCCTCGACCTTCTTGCCCTCGGATTTCGCGCTAACAAATACGCTGCAGGATTTGTCGCGTAGCTTTTGGGTGACTTGATATGAGAGAGTGCCCGATTTCTGATCGTAGCTCGCCGGGACAACGCCGAGGCCGCTAAGCCGCATTTGCACGCTGCCGGGTTCAATCTGCCCGATGCCGCTGAGATTGGCCTTGATGAGCGGAAGTGCCGTGCGCACTGTTTCGCCATCGGCGGGCTGAGTCGCAAGGTCTTTCGCGCCGACTTCAGCCACAGCAACGCCGCCGCTTGTTGGTGCGCCGATCATTTTTACTGCATCTTCAAACACCTTCGGCTTGTTCGCTTCAATTGCGTAACGACCGATCGAATCCATGGCCGAAGTAAAGGTGATCGGCTGACCGTAAACCGTAAACATCGCTTCGTAACCCGCGCTTCGCGCAAGTTCTTTCACGTGCTCGTTGTAATTGCCAAACGGCACAGCAAAACAATTCACTTTGATGCCGAGTCGTTGCTCAAGCAGTTGCTTGGAGCCGACCACTTCGTTTTGCACCCATTGCTCATACTGAGGCCCGGTGAGTTTGGTCCTCGTTTTCTTCCCGCCGGGGCTGGCGAGCGTGATGGTATGCCCTTCACGCAAGTCCTGATGCGTCGCGGAGTGCGCCTCGATATCGACGCCATTGTCACGCATGTCCGCGAGCTGTTCCCATGTGATCGCTCCTCCTCCGCCTAAGGCACCGCCGCGCACGCCTTCGGTGTAAATGAACATGGTGAACGGATAGCCGTACTTCTTCAGGATCGGCCATGCGACTTCGTATTGCGATTTATAGCCGTCATCGAAGGTGATGACCGCGCATCGCGGCGGTATGTTCTTCTCGCCGCGCTTCCATGCGAGTAAATCCTGCATCGAGATAACCGTAATCC
Source organism: Verrucomicrobiota bacterium (assembly GCA_003218475.1). GTDB lineage: Bacteria > Verrucomicrobiota > Verrucomicrobiia > Chthoniobacterales > UBA10450 > Udaeobacter. The sequence continues at coordinate 8,046 of QHNR01000083.1, forward strand.
CGCGGTCCTTCAATTCCTTCATTTGCGCTTCAAATGCAGCGGGCGTGATCTCAGTTCCCGGATAGCGGACCTTGTCGACCAAAAGATGATAACAAAAAATAATCGTCTGAGCCGTTTGATCGACAACCGGTTTCGTAATCTTCGGAGACGCCGCGACGCGCGGAACACCAGGACTGCCGGCAGTGGTTGTGCCATCCGGCGCTTGCGATGATGTGTCAGCCTGCTGGGGATTCTGAGAAACGGTTTCGTTCTTCTTGCACAGTGAAAAACTCAGTGCCAGGAGCAATGGAACGATTGCAAATCGGATCATAATAAAAGGTGGTAAGGCTTTAAGCGCAGCGGCGCAAAACACAAGTGATTTTATATGCAATTGGGAGAAACAAATGAACGCTCGGCGCAATGCCACGGTCTCACTTCACCTTGGGAGAAACTTTTTGTAGACCACGTGGTTTTTGGTATTAAATCACAATGGCGCGGCTGGTAAATCGCATTGTTACGGTCGGATTTGTCGCTGCACTAGCTGCTTGCACAACTACGCGCGGGCCGTCGGTCAAAAACACGAGCAAGACCTTTTCGACCGTGGTCGTGGACGCCGGTCACGGAGGCAAGGACAGCGGCGCATATCGCCGCTATGGCCCACCAGAAAAGCTGGTTAGTCTCGATGTTGCCCAGCGTCTCAATCGCAAGCTGCGCGAATCGCAACTAAAAACAGTGATGACCCGCTCCTCGGATGTTTTCATTCCGCTTGATGAGCGCGTGACAATTGAGAATTCCCAAAAGAATGCAGTCTTCGTCAGTATACACTTCAACGATTCCCGACGGCGGGGCATTCGCGGGTTCGAGACGTACTATCATTCCGGCGCATCATTCGATCTTGCGAGCCGCATTCAACAAAAACTGATGACGATCCCCAACTCTGCAAATCGCGGAATCCACACGGCAAATTTTCGCGTCCTGCGCAACGCGACATGTCCGGCTGTCCTGGTGGAATGCGGATTTTTGAGTAATCGCAACGAAGGCGGCCAGGCGCGCGATTGGGAATATCGGGAATTGCTCGCGGACAGGATTGCGGAAGCGATTGTCGAGCAACGCTACGGCGCCGGCGTCTATCATAGTTCAACGCAGGTGGCTGCAGGATCGCCGCAGTCTGAAACACCGACGGGCGGCACTGATTTCGTGCCAGCCGCACCGCGTCGCTAGAATTCTCCTGCTCGAACTTCCAACTACGAATTAACACGAATAAACACTGATGGCTGTTCTATCTTCCACGGAACTGCAAAACACAAAATTGCGTCCATTCGTGGTTAAGATTTAAAGTTCTTTCCCGCGTTTTTCGGGCCAATTGGGACGATGATTGGCGCGGCCTGCACTGAGGTTGATCCCTCCCTTTGCGGCGAAAGCATCCGGATGAAATTCGCCTCTCCCTTTGCAAAAGGGAGAGGATTAAGGTGAGGGTTTCATTCGGTACTGGTTTGCAAAGCAGAATGAGCCGCCCCTCACCTCGGTCCTCTCCCCGCAAGCGGGGCGAGGCGGAAAAGCGCAGCCTCTGGCGAAACTGGTCGAAAATTCGTGTTTATCTGTCCGGCAGCTGCTAGATTCGTGGTTAAGATTTAAAATTCCTTCCCGCGTTTTTCGGGGCCGATTGCGGCGAGCAAAATCAGCGCCAAAAAAATCACGAAAGCAAAAAGAGCAAGCGCTTTTGCATAATCCGGATGTCCGTTTGCGTCACGGAAATGATTGGCCAGTTGCGCTTCTACGACCGCTGTATTGGCCGCGAGCAGATTTCCGAGCTGGTAGGCAAACCCAGGAAAAGTTCCGCGCAATGCGTCAGGTGAAAGCTCATTGAGGTGCACAGGCACGATGCCCCAGGCGCCCTGCACCATGAATTGCATGGCGAAACCGCCGATCACAAGAAGCGCGAAACCCGGCGAGAAAACCCACAGAGGAATTAGCACGATGCCAAATGCAGCAGTCAAAATAATCGATCGACGACGCCCCCACTTTTGCGAGAGATGGCCGACCACAGTTCCACCGCAGATGGCGCCGAAAGCGTAGATGATCCCTGTGGACGCCTTTTGCGTGACCCCGTAGTGGCGTTGTTCGCCCAGGAAAGTTTGATACATGTCCTGGGTCCCGTGCGACATCGCATTGAAGGCCGTCATTAGCAAAATGACATAAAGAAAAAGTGCCCAGTGGCGCTTGAGTACAATCAGCACGTCGCTCCAAAAATCAGTCATCGCGTGCTGCTGGCGCAGCCAAACCGGCGATTCTGGCACGCGCGCCCGGATATACAGCACGAGAAACGCCGGAAGCGCACCTGCGATAAAGAGGCCGCGCCAGCCGAACAACGGAAACACGACCCAATAAACGATCGCCGCCATCAGATAACCGAAGGCGTATCCCTGCTGCAAAATTCCCGAGAACAACCCGCGCGCCGCTGTCGGCAGAGTTTCCATTGCCAGCGAAGCGCCGAGTCCCCATTCGCCACCCATCCCGATCCCGTAAAGTGCACGAAAAATCAGCAACCAGGTGTAATTCGGTGAAAACGCGGTGAGCAATTCCATCAGCGAATAAAAAACAATGTCGATCATGAGCGGCATGCGCCGCCCGAAGCGGTCGCCTAGCAAACCGAAGATGAACGCGCCCACGGGGCGCATCGCCAGTGTCAGCGTGATGGCATAACTGAGATCGGCAATGCTCGTGCCGAAATCATGCGCCATCGGCACGATCACGAATGTCAGCAGAAAAAAATCGAACGCGTCCAGCGCCCATCCGAGGAAACAAGCGAGGAAAGTGTTCCGTTGATTGCGGTCGAGCAGTTTGAAGAGCCGGATCGCTTCCACGGCCTGATTCAAATAATTTCAGCAACCACCAATCAACACTAATCCCTCCGCCGTGGGATGAATCAACCGGATCCACGGGCCGCGCCTCTAGAACAATATTCATCATCGCGAGACGTAACGACCACCACGCCGGACGTGTATGCTCCCCAGTCCAGAAGCAGCCAAGCGCCTGTAGCGATTCGCTAAGAAACAGAGCACAGCGCCGTAGCTACAAGATCATTCGTCATCTGTGGTTAAATCCAAAAAACGAAGCGCCGAGAGGATTCTCACCCGCGGCGCTCATTCTCTAACAGCTTATGAGGAGATGCCCTACCGTCGCGGTCGCCGAACATGGAAATAAACGTTTGACATTCCAAACGGCTGCTCGCATAACCGCCTGCTTCTGTTCAACCTAAAATCCAACAATACAAAATAATGATGAAATCAATCGTAGCTATTCTCGCAACCACATTACTAATGCTGTCGCCTGTTCCATTCGTTCAGGCGCAGTCGTCAACGCCGGCGGCAACCGGAAAGGGCGCGGCGCCGGCCGGCGCTGGCAAACGCACAGACGTTTACCATGTCCACTTCACAAAGGCAGCCCTCGGCAAGGCCGTTCAGTTGGGAGATTGGCTTAAAACGCCAGATCGCAGCAACCCGATGCCCGATCATTTTATTGTTCTTCGCCATCAAGACGGCGACGCATGGGATTACGTGGTCATCACGCATCTCGGCCCAAAAGCGACAGTGGAAGCTGCGGGGACAGCCGTGCCTCCGGACAAACGTAATCTGAGTGAGTGGCACACTGATACGTTCGTGAACGGTCCTTCATGGGAAGAGTTCACGCGAGCCATGGGCATTGACGCCGACTCAAAATCCAAGACGGCGGGCTCGGTTTATTCAGTCTCTTATTACCGCCCGGCTCCCGGTCATCGCGAGCAACTCGAAAAAATGCTGAGCGAAACGCCGAGCGCGCCCAGCGACACGACTGCCGGTAACGTTTTGATGCAGCATCTGGAAGGCGCTGGCTGGACGTTTCTAAGTATCGCTCGCTACAATTCGTGGGACGACTACGCCACGGGTGAAAAGAACAGTGTTGCGCAGACGAGTAAACCAGATAGTCCTTGGTACCGCTTGCGTGATCACACCGATTTTCATACTGATACGCTGACCGACCGGATCGCGCCGTAAAAGGCCTAATAATTGTAGGGCCTTTTTGAAAAACGCCGTTAAATGATTGGCGTCCTCCGCTGCGAAAGCACTACAAACGTTGGCCTGCAGGCGGTTGACACAACCGCCTCTACAACGACATCCGCGGAATCCGTGGTTTGTTGCTAATCGCAGGCGACACGCCTGCCGCTGCAACTCTGCGGCGCGCGCCGTCGTGCGTGCGCATTCCGTTCGACTTGTCATTCTTTCATCATTCGACATTCGGCTTTTCCGTCAGTTGCAGTCGCGGAATCCAAGCAACATTTCGATGCCGGGTTGGATTACGAGCAAGAGCACGAATATCAGACGTAACACATCTACGCATCATGATGCGTCAATTTGTTGCTTGATTACCAAAGGAAACCTTCTTTAGTTTCCCAGGACAATCATGACAACAAACGGCCTCCATCCACTCGAGTCGCTCTTGCGCGAACGGATCGTCGTTCTCGATGGAGCCATGGGTACCATGATCCAGCAGTACAAGTTGTCCGAGCAGGATTATCGCGGACAACGATTCGCTGATTGGAAAGGTAAAGATCTCAAGGGGAGTCTCGAACTACTCAACTTAACACAGCCGCAAGTCGTCGAGGAAATTCACGCGGCTTATTTGGATGCCGGCGCCGATGTCATCGAAACCAATACCTTCAGCGGAACAACCATCGGCTTGCACGATTTTCTGTTTCAAGGCGAGCCCAAACGCAAAGATCAGGAATTCTTTCAGCGCGTGGTGGATGACGTCGATCTTCGTGCGCTTGTTCACGAAATTAATTTTGAAGCGGCCAGGATCGCGCGGCACGCCGCCGATCGCGTGGCGAATGAAACCGGCCAGCAGCGGTTTGTCGGCGGATCAATGGGACCGCTTCCTGTTGCTGGTTCCATTTCACCTGACGTCAATGATCCGGCATTTCGCGCGGTGTCGTTCGATCAACTTCGCCAAACTTATTTCGATGAAGCGAAAGCGCTGCTCGAAGGCGGTGTCGATCTTCTCATCGTCGAAACCATTTTCGACACGCTCAACGGAAAAGCTGCGTTGTTCGCCATCACCGAGGCATCGGAAAAAACCGGGCGCAGGGTGCCATTGATGATTTCGGGCACCGTGATCGACAAGTCTGGGCGCAACCTGAGCGGGCAAACGGTTGAAGCGTCGCTCATATCGCTTGCGCACGCGCAACCACTCATCCTAGGTTTGAATTGCTCGCTTGGTCCGGATGAAATGGAATCGTTCGTGGAAGAGCTGGCTCGCACTTCGCCCTACTACATGAGCGCGTATCCAAATGCAGGTCTGCCGGATGCGCTCTCGCCGACCGGTTTTCCGGAAACTGCAGAAACATTCGCACCCAAGGTCGCGAAGTGGGCAGAGAACGGCTGGCTCAACGTCGTAGGTGGCTGCTGCGGCACGACACCGGACCACATCCGTGCGCTGGCAAAATTGGCGCGTCAATTTTTGCCGCGTGTTGTAGGAACCGAAATCAGCTCCACATGATTCTGCGACTTTCCGGGCTCGAGCCGGTGAACATTACGCCGGAGTTTGGCTTCGTTGTCATTGGCGAGCGTACCAACATCACAGGTTCGCCAAAATTCTCGAAACTGATTTTGGCAGGCGATTTCGAGGGAGCATTGGCTGTGGCGCGACAGCAGGTGCAAGGCGGCGCGAACCTTCTCGACGTGAACATGGACGAAGGGATGATCGATTCGGAAGCAGCCATGATCCGCTTTCTGAACTTGATCGGCAGCGAACCTGAGATCGCGCGGATTCCCATCGTAATCGACAGCTCAAAGTGGACGGTAATCGAAGCCGGCCTCAAATGCGTGCAGGGAAAGGCCGTCGTGAATTCCATCAGCCTCAAAAACGGCGAAGAAGAGTTTCTTCGTCAGGCGCGGTTGATCAGACGCTACGGTGCGGCTGCGATCGTCATGGCATTCGATCAGCACGGCCAGGCGGATAATTTCCAGCGCAAAATCGACATCTGTTCGCGGGCTTACGATCTGTTGACGAAACAGGCAGATTTCCCAGCTAGCGATATTATTTTTGATCCAAACATCCTGACGATTGCCACGGGCTTGGAAGAACATCGTAATTACGCGGTGGATTTCATTGAAGCGATTCGCTGGATCAAAAAGAATTTGCCAGGCGCACGTGTCAGTGGCGGGGTAAGTAATATTTCGTTTTCATTTCGCGGAAACAACACTGTCCGCGAAGCGATGCACGCGGCCTTTCTTTTCCACGCCATCCGCGCCGGTCTGGACATGGGAATCGTGAATGCGGGACAACTCGCAGTTTACGAAGAAATCGAACCCGACCTGCGAGAGCGCGTCGAAGATGTGCTGTTGAACCGGCGCGACGATGCGACCGAACGGCTGGTCGAGTTCGCGGAAAATGTAAAAGCAAAAGACAAAACACCTGTCACCCACGATGCGTGGCGCGAAGAGCCTGTCGAAGAGCGTCTAAAACACGCGTTGGTCAAAGGAATCGTTGATTACATCGATACCGACACCGAGGAAGCGCGCCAAAAATGCAAGCGGCCGCTCGACGTCATTGAGGGTCCGCTGATGGCCGGGATGAGCGTGGTTGGTGACTTATTCGGCTCAGGCAAAATGTTTCTGCCACAGGTGGTGAAGAGCGCACGGGTAATGAAAAAAGCGGTCGCTTACTTACTACCGTTTATGGAAGCGGAGAAATCTGCAGGCGCAAAGCCACAGGGGCGCATCGTCATGGCGACTGTGAAAGGCGATGTGCATGATATCGGCAAGAACATCGTGGCGGTCGTGCTGCAATGTAACAACTACGACGTGGTCGACCTTGGCGTAATGGTTCCTGCGGCGAAGATTTTGGAAACAGCGAGAGAGAGAGAAGCCGATGTTATCGGTCTCAGCGGTCTAATCACGCCATCACTGGATGAGATGGTGCATGTGGCGCAGGAAATGGAGCGCGAAGGATTTCGTTTGCCGCTTTTGATTGGCGGAGCGACTACCAGCCGGGCGCATACCGCGGTGAAAATCGCGCCGCACTATCGCGCCAGCACCGTGCACGTGCTCGACGCCTCGCGTGCGGTTGGCGTTGTAAATTCCCTGCTTAACGAGGAACTCAAATCCGCATTTGATAAAAAAACGCGCGAAGAGTACGAACGGTTGCGTCAGGAGCATGCCGCAAAGACGCGGAAAAAGAATTTGCTGACGCTCGATCAAGCGCGCGCGAATAGGACTCCGATCGATTGGAGCAGCTATGTCCCGCCAGAACCAGAATTCCTCGGTGTGCGCGTGTACGCCACTAGTCCGGGGAGCGCAGGCTGCCAGCCTGCAGTTGCCGGCAGCCTGCCGGCAACTTCTGAGGACGGTTCGAAAACATCGGGCGCAACCAAAGTGCAGAGAGCATCTCGGCAAGCTGCCGAGATGGACAGGCTAGCAGCCTGTGCTCCCCAGAAAATCTCAATCGAGCTTAGCGATCTTATCGAATATATCGATTGGTCGCCGTTCTTCCATGCGTGGGAGTTGCGCGGCCGTTATCCGGCGATTTTCGACGATCCCAAGATTGGCAAACAATCACGCGAACTGTTCGACGATGCGCAGGCACTTCTTCATCACATCGTCACGAAGAACCTGTTGGTCGCGCGCGGCGTTCATGCTTTTTGGCCGGCAAATTCCACTGGAGATGACGTTGAGCTTTACACCGATGAAGAGCGTTCCGAAAAAGTCGCCACGTTTTATTTTTTGCGTCAGCAAATACAAAAACCCGCGGGCCAATTCAATCATTGCCTGGCGGACTACATTGCGCCGACTCCAAATCCGCAATCCGCAATCCGCAATCCGCAATCGGCTGATTATCTCGGCGGATTTGCCGTCTCGATTCATGGCGCCGATGAACTTGCGGAAGAATTCAAACGTCAGCACGACGATTACACCGCGATCATGAACAAAGCGCTGGCAGATCGATTAGCCGAAGCGTTTGCCGAATATCTGCACAGGCAAACGCGGATCGCCTGGGGATTCGGGCGCGACGAACAATTGTCTTATGCCGATCTTATCCGCGAGAAATATCGCGGCATCCGGCCGGCTGCCGGTTATCCCGCCTGTCCCGATCACGCAGAGAAACGAACGTTGTTCGATTTGCTCGAGGCACAGAAGAACGCAGGCATCAAGCTGACCGAATCCTTTGCGATGCATCCCGGTGCAAGCGTGAGTGGCCTTTATTTTTCGCATCCCGACGCAAAATATTTCGGAGTTGGCCAGATCGGCGGGGACCAGGTGGTGGATTACGCGAGACGACGTGGCGAACCGATCGCTGCAGTGGAAAAGCGACTCGCGCCGAATCTCGATCCCAGCGTTTGATGCGCGGCAATGTCGGGGCGAGAGGATTTGAACCTCCGACCTCGTGGTCCCAAACCACGCGCTCTACCAAGCTAAGCTACGCCCCGAACTCAGGAGTGATTCTTTATCATGGATAACGTCTTCACGCATCCCGAAATTCGGTTACATTGGGATGAAAACTGGGAATGAAAATATACGGGTTCATCATTTCAACGACTTTGGTTGTCGCTGCATTGATAATGCATGCACAGGAGGCTGCGCCGCCTTCTGTAGATCTTTATGAAGGGCAAGAGCAGCCTGAACCGACGCCCGCTCTGCCACCCAACGGTCCTGAGTTGCCGGAGTTAAAACAGCTTGACGCAAGTTTTAAGCCGCCATCTTTGGGCATGGACGCTGAAGGAACCAAGTTGCGTGTTGAATGGCGACAACTGAGAAATCGGACAGTAAACGACCCAGCGGTGCAGGCAGCCAAGACATATGCTCAGTCTGCTCGAACCGATCTCGAAAAACGGAACCGGCTCCGCGAGTACTACGACATCTATTATCAGCGGATGTCAGCCCTGGCTACGGCTCCGGAAATCAAATTGACGTTGCAATCACTCAAGACTTCTCACGAGGGTTTGCTAGCTCAGCCACGGGTACGACCTACACCGGAAGGTAGCCCAACACCACCGATTAAACCTGTACAAAAGAAGAAGCAGGAACACAAACACAAGAAGAATAAACTTAAAGGGTAGTGTTGGGCAGCGCCTTGTCAGCTCACCTACGATGCAGTATTCCTAAGGCGTACCTCTTTTGCGGCGCGTTCGTCTAGTGGTTAGGACACAGCCCTCTCAAGGCTGGTGCACGGGTTCGACTCCCGTACGCGCTGCCAATGGACGCCAACGATCTAACCAAAAAAATGCAGACATGTGGTTAGGTCCATCTGACACGAAATCAGATTTGGCATCAGGTGATTGAAAGTCAGTAGAGATGTTCGGCAGTTTTCAGAAGCTGACTTGAACGTGACGGGCGGCTCCGTCGCTGCTGTCGAACCGGAAGCACAGCAGTCGTCGTTGCGGTGGCCTCAGTCCGACCGCATAACCCCAGTGATTTGGACCGACGTGATAGAAATCCCGTGGCCACCATACGTGGCGAAATAATTGGCTGCTACAAAAACCGCATCCTCACCAGACGCCTCACCTGAACCACGCATTTTTGTGCCATGATATGAGAACTCCACTCGGACTGGAAATGAATTTGAGTTTGTGAAGCGCGCGACTCGGGAGCTGCCAAAACCACTTTCGTAAGAAACTGTTACACCGCCCTTTTTGTTTTGCCCTGTTACAACGGCCACTTGTGAAATCAAAATGAAAACGGAAAGGAAGAGAATGTATCGAACCGTTCTAGGCAGAATGGTCATAGTACATTTCAACAACAAACTGATTGCCTATGTCAATACCGGAATCGACCCTGGTATAACGAGCCAAACGCAGTCGGCAACGCAATTGACTACGCAAAGTTTCGCAGTCGCTCACATGATGCTGTGATTCGCGTTTACGATCCCGCTTCCTAAATGCGGAATAATTCGGCACGATTCTTGCCGTGCAGCCTTTTAATCGCTTTCCTCTCGCAACGGCAGGAATGGTTACGGTGAAACTTCGCACATTTGGGTTTCTTGCCGTTGTCCTGGTGGGGCTTCTCTTTTCTTCCTGTGCGGCGGTTCCCCGACGTGTCGCCATCAGCGGTGCAGCCGAATTGAAAATCACGCAGAACATCATCCCCCCAGGGAAATGCGGACGTCCCTTGCATCGGCCGATGCGTCCGACATTTATCACTATTCATTCGACCGACAATACGTCTCGTAGCGCCGACGCTTTGCATCACGCCCTCGCCATGAACAAGGGGCTCCGAGGCCGTCACAATCGCACTGGATTTCTCACTTGGCATTTCACTGTGGACGATCATTCCATTTACCAAACGCTCCCGACTAACGAAACCGGAGAGCATGCTGATTACGAAGGCCCGGGAAACAGGTCGTCCATCGGGATCGAAATGTGTGTAAATCGGGGCAACAATCTTGGCAGCACCATCGACCGCACCGCGCAACTCACAGCCAGACTGACGCGTCAATATGATATCCCTCTCAATCATGTTGTCCCGCACATGCACTGGCGCATGATCCGTTACAGTGACGGCCGCGATTTGGGGTTCAAAAAATGCCCGAGAATCCTGCTCGATGGCGGTGGTCTTGGTCCAAAATGGAGTGCATTCATGGCCAAAGTCTCATTTTATGCACGATGAAGTCGGCAACGACAGTCAGCTCCGGCCCTTCATTTGGGAACGATGATCCTCATGCAATTTCGAGTCTCTTCGTGGAACGTTAACAACCGAAACTTTCGGGAGACACACGCCGAATTGCTTAGGCGAGTCGATACTGATCTTCTCGCGCTTCAAGAAGTCTCAGGAGGCTTTTATGAAAAGTTAACGGACACTGGAATTTTCGACTGGTTTGCGTTTTCTCTTTCGCTTCGACCTCCGCGACCCGAACAGGGAACCTTCCCGTCGCTTAGGTTGTGCGGTATTCGGGCGGTCGCCGTTTCAAATTTATTCCGCTCAGCTTCTAGAGGAACTGCGGTTCCCGGAACGAGCATTGATCGTCAAAATCAATTCGGGCTTGGAGATGACGATGTGCAGTTTTCACACGCCGCCCGGCGCTAGTTGGGGAAAAACTAAGCCGCAAACACTACGGGCGATTGCCGAGTGGCTGACGAAGCAAAGCGGCCACACGATCTTCGGAATCGACGCCAACGCTCCGAAAACGGATCATCCTATGTTCGACCAAAACCAGTGGTGGTGGGAGGATGAGCCTGCCCTGCTTAGACACTCGCCGCTCCATGAGTTACGCGATTGTCTTCGGCTGTATTTGGCAGAGCGACCGCGCATGATGGAGGAAATCGTGAGCAGGAGGCCCACTGGTCCGCTTGCCATTTCTCACATACGCGGGAACCGCCGAAAGATGATTGAGTGTCGTTATGATTTCATCTATAATCTCGCCCGGGCTAGATGTTCTCGAGGTTGATTACCTTTACGAGCAATCAGTTCGAGCTGGCAGTGATCATGCGCTAGTGACTGCCCTACTCAAAGTACGAGGCGAGTCACACGCGGCGTCGATCTGACCTCCGATGTGCTGGCATTCGGCCGCCATGGTATGGCGAACCTAACGCGGCCAGCAATGCAGTTGACTACGCGAAGTTTCGCAGCCGCTCACATGATGCTGTGATTAGTGCGCAAAGAGTTGCGCGACAGTCTTTCGCAGTCGTGCTTCATTCGCCGCG